>JAGOLU010000006.1 GCA_017993865.1 Candidatus Woesebacteria bacterium | reverse complement strand
GCTTATTTATTCTTCAACTTCCTTTCTTTTACTCGTACAAGTGTGGTTCTTGCTTCCGCTTCACATAGTACATAATAAGCAATCCTGCCCCTACAATAAGGAGTAGGAGAATCGCTACATACATGAGGAGCGCTGGTGAGAGCTGATTTACTGGGTTCTTTTGATCCATCGCTTTTGTTGGAGCGACACCCTGATTAAGTTCTCCTGGTGTACCATTCTTTGGCCCCATGCCAGCTCCTTGTGCTTTGGTGACTGAGGGTAACGGATGCTGGGTTAGGTACACTTTTGTCTCAGCGTTAAGTTTGGGTTTTGTTAGATCAACCTTGTTTTCCGCGATATATTTTTCATTCTTTGCAAGATATTCAGTGGTACTCACAAAGAGTGTCTTTTTTGTATTTGGATCGACATACGCTATTTGATAATTATTCCTCGGAAGATTTTCCGAATAGACTGTGAAGAAGCCGTCTTGGTCTGTTTTGGTTGTGTAATAAGGAAGTGAAGTAAGGGTGCTGAATATCACAACTTCAGCATTCTTTAATACTTGACCATTCGCATCGTACGCGAATCCTTCCAGATAATTGAGTCTTGGTTCAACCGGGACGACAAGACTTTGGTCATTGTCAGCCGCATGCACCACATGGATTAGTCTACTGAGTACTGTCGAAAGGAAATGTCCTATCCCTCTGGCTTGTGGTGGGGGTACTAGTGTTAATGGTTGCGGAACGAATCTAAGATTGTACCCTCCGTGACCGACCAGACCACTACCCGGAATAAATAGTGTGTAGTCACCCTTCGCATCTGCTTGGGCATATGAGATAGTAGCCCCTTGTGGTGTTTCTGCATATATATTACCGAAGGGTTTATTTATTCTCCCCGTCACTACTAGATCACCCGTTACTACATCAGCAATCTGATTACGCCATATTTGCTTCATCTGTTTTGGTGCTGTGTTGGAAGATATATCCCTTCGTTGGTCTTCTGTGGTTACGGTTATGACCGGTAAATCTACCGTTCCAGGTGTTGAAGCAGGTACAGACACGCCATATACTTTGGCTCTTTCACCCATACTAGCGTCTGGTGGATATAGATTCTGTGTTACACCTCCGACACTGACCAGGATTTTGTCTTCAAATGCATTCGCTTCTAAGTCTAATGTGTGATTCCCAAGAGTGGATAGTTGCACAGGATCGGCGAGTACTAACGGACCAGAACCGCTATCGAGTGCAATGAGTTTGTATTCTCCTGCGGGGACTACGAAAGAGTATCCGCCTGATTCATCTGTTCGGTATGGATTGGTAAAGAAAGGGTCTTGTATTTCGAATCTCAAATCAGTTGGATCTACTTTTTCATACCTCGCCAATGTGAGGTCTGTGACGCCTGGGGGAAGCACTTTTCTATATACTACCATTTGGACACCCTCAACAGGCTGTAGAGATGTCTTGTTAAACACCCTTCCGTATGGATCAGGGCTGGAGGTACCAACGTTTGCACAAGATTCATCTGCGGACGGGAATCCTAATGTTCCAATCTTATCAGACGGATCCCCTCCAACTCCACCCTCAGGTAGTGTGTAGTATGCGACTACTAGTGTGAACCGTGGTAGACCGTTTATTGTACGAGTTCCGATTTCATATTTGTCATTCGCTGCTGCACCTGTCGGGTGAGTGGTCACTTGTGTGATGCTAGTCCCACTGTTTTTATAGACACCAAACGAGCGATAATCATTGGCTATGAGCCAGCCTTTTCTCTTATACCAATCGCTGTCAGTGTCAGGGTTATCCCAGTTTGTTCTTGGATCAAGAGCACCTCCAGATGTGCAAGAATCAATACCTTCCTGTTTGTTTACAAAGCTCTCTATACATTCTTCTTCAAGTGCGAGCATGAAAGCTTCTCTTCCCTCTGATGTTGCCCAGATTGTTCCCTCGTGATTATTATCAGCAATATTATTCTTCATTGTATAGACGCCCATATCACCTGGATTTGCAGGAGGCGTATAACTTACTGGCATTGGAAGACAGAAATCACCAGTGTCGTGTCTGAAGCACTCTTTAATAAACAGTTTACCTTCTCGTACTGCTCTTCCTATGGTGACCTCCAGACGATGGGCAGGCATAAGCTCAGGATATAGACCTGGGTTTTGTCCACATGTAGTACCTGTCGTGTTACATGTTATACCCGCAGAACAGACCACATCGGGAGCCATACGTTGAGCGTTTACATTTTGTCCTAGGAAAAAAAATCCTAATGACAAAAGTAACGTGACCTTGATAAATTTATGCATAAGTCAATCGAAAGAAAATACTAAAAGATTTCTACGTGTAAAGCAACGTGATTCACTCATGGTAGTTGATGCACTAAGCACTTGTCAAGAGTCAGTATTACTGTTACATTGTATATCAACTCTTATATGAAAAAGAAATTACTGAGATTAGTTGTTTCCTTCTTCCTGTTGACTGTGCTATATAGCTCAAACTCTGGGTCTGTATATGCATTGGATTTCTTTGACTATGTGAAGCTAAGTGTTACACCCATACCTTGTAGTGGGAATGATATGATTGCCTGTCCGAATACTGAGATAGATCCTGCAGTGGGTCCCAGAGGGAATTTTGCTAACTTTTACACTACAGCAGATGGTCCGAATGACCCCAGTTACAATGATTTTAAACAGACTCTCGATCCCTCGTTTCCGAGTGAGTTCTGCGCTTCAACATATGAACCCTTGCCCACTCCACCCGCGGTAAATAATCGTCCGTTCACAAGTGATCCACGTACTCTCCACTTCTGGGCAGAAGACTCTGAGATAACTGACCTAGGGAAAGCGGTTGACAGATCTCGTCAATTTGTATTCTGGACGCTCATGCGCCCTGCCATCGATCAGTCAATCTCGCTCAAACAGATCTGGTCGATGAATCGGAATATTGCGTTAGGCTTCATGATCCTTGTAAGCGCGGTGCTGGGGTTGGCGATTGCACTGTCGCTCAGGCTTCGGAGTGGCTATAAATTCTCAATGCAGAGTGCAATTTTGAAAATTGGCTTATCTATACTATATATCGCGCTATCAGCAACTATCGTCTTCACCCTTATCGCACTGTCGGATATTATCATGCGTTTCTTTATCGAATCGCTTGGAGGCAATAGGGTTTTCAATACGTATTTTGGCTCCACCAGTAATGAGGCCAATTATGTGGGGTTTGTTGGATGTCGAGATCTTAATATCCGCGTACAAGAGGCAGCAAAAACCGAAATGTTCGTGCTTAAGGTAAGCATCATCACCAACTACATGATGGGAATCATGTTTATTTTGCGGAAAATCATTTTGTGGTTCCTATTATTGGTCTCCCCATTCCTTCCACTCCTCCTCTCATTCCCACTTATCCGTAATACGGGGAGAATCTGGATTGGAGTATTTTTCCAGTGGCTATTCTACGGTCCGCTGTTTGCACTGTTCTTTGGAGCAACGGCAAAGCTTTTCGCAGACGGGATTCCCTTTGTGTTTGATTTCTCGCGCATTGAGAAGGCAGTAGGATATATCTTCCCAACAGCAATCATTATCACGTATGGTGGCCCGGCACAGCAGCTCAACGGGCTTAATAATGGTAACTATATAGACACCTTCGCAGAATACATTATCACTCTTGTGTTGTGGTGGGCAGCGACATGGTTCCCTTGGTGGCTATTGCGTATATTCCGAGATGACTGTTGTGATGGTATTTATGCTATCAAGAACGCACTCTATGGGTATTTCGATAAGCCAACGAAGCCGTCGCCATCCACGCCACCGCCACCGCATACTCCCAAATTTGAGCTCCCACCACCAGAGCCGATGCAAACACGGCCTGAGACAAGATCACGGGATACGAAAGGGCAGAAAGTATCTGCCGTGCGACTTGAGAACTTCAACACGGTCCGACAAGCCAAGACAAACGACATTGTTGCTTCTCTAAACTTGCAAGCGACAACCCTCAAAGATGTTGCTAAGCTCGAGACAAACAAAACGCTTATCACTACTGCTAAGCAAAATCTTGCGATGCTTACTAATCCGCTCACCGCACAAACCGCAGCAGACAGACAGAAGTTCTTGAATCTGCGAACCGAGCTCTTTACCCGTGCGTCTACTAAGAATGATACGTTTGCTCAGTATGTATTGAGCACTACTGCCCGATCGTCTCAGCAATATATAAACAAAAGGAACGAGATAGCAAAGTCCATGGACTCAGTGATAAACAACATAACTAAACAAAAAACAATCAACGTCGTACAGTCTGTATCTCAGTCCACGTATGCACCTATCACCACGTCTTCGCAAATGAGTCTTTCAGAAGTGAACTCTGTGGTAAATAATCAACAGTCTATCGAATCGATTGTCAACAGGACCAAGGTTGAGAGCTCCAAAATAAAAGAGATACTTCAGACATATGCGCAAACGGCCGGCAGACCTATTAGTAAGGTCGTGGATCAAATAGTAACGAGTTCGCAAGTTACCAAAGAGAAAGTGCAGGATGTTCTCCGCGAGGCAATCAGCATTGTGAATACCGATAAAATTGTGGAGACGACAAACAGGGTGGTTACGAACATCATTGGCAACCAAAGCGCTCTGCAATCCATATCTGCGGGAGCAGGGACCACACTTGTCACGACAAAACAAGTGTTGGTAACCTACTTACAGCATCTCAACTCTTCGTTCAATGAAGTGATCGAGAGGATAGCAGAAAACACGAGTGTTTCGAAGGAGAAAATCCGCGCAGTGCTTAAAGAAACATACAGTGTAGTAATGCGAGCACATAACGTGCAGAGGATTGCCCATAGTGTCCAAGCTGATAAGACACACGTAACTGAAATGCTGGGGCAAATAGATACATTCGTTGCCACATCGAAGCAAAAGGTCGGAGAAACAGTGGTTGAACTAGCCCACTCAGCCGAATCACAGGTCTCGGTATTGAAGCGCGTCTTCGCAGATACTGCGGTTGCGAACTACACCAAGAAGTTGCTTAGGAAGTCTACTTCTGATACTCAGCTTATCTCCCTCATTCAACAAACAACAGGCCTGAGTAAGAAACAAGTTGAAGAGACGGTCACTAATCTCTCGAACGCGCCCACTATCACCGACGTGGCAACCTTAGACCGTCTACAAAAAGACGCAGGAGTCTCAACAGAGAAAGCATTGCAGATCGTACACGAGGCAGTAAAACATTCACAGGTCGCTACATCGGTAGTCGCTCCATCTGACCAACAAGATAGTGAGATTACACAAATGCTTGAACAGCAACTCGAGACTGTTCTGAATCCTGAATCCCAGATCGATCAAACCATACCTCTTCCGGAGGAAGAACAATCGCTTGAAGAATACCAAGAGATCAGACAGCTGTGGATTGAGCAGTATCGGACAGGTGAAGTGCCGTTATCTGAAGAGGTGCATAATCGACTTGAATGGATTGAGCAAGATGTTGCAGTCATCACTGACATACTCACGAAGCTTATCTCAAAAGATGAAAATATGCGACAACAGGCGCTTGACGAGGTCGGTTTCATACTCCCTGTCTTCCTCATGAACAACCTCTCTGGACTACAACTTATCACTTATTTGAAGGCTAAGGTTTCGGCAGCAAAAGAAGTACGTGTAGAGCTCCGACAGAAGCAATCCGAACAGTTGGATGAAGACAATCTTGAGGAGGTAACCCGTATGGCTGGTCCTACAGAAGAGAACACTAAACATCTAGAGGTTGATGAGCTAGGTGAGTCTCGCACCGCTGAAGAGACTGGAGAATAACCCACACATCTCCTTTGTTATGTCCGAGGGAGTTTATTGTACATCTGCACTATTCGATCAGGAGACACTCTCGATTTGAGCGCGCTCACCACCTTACCCGTGAACGCACGAGGATTGGAAACGTATGCGTCCTTATTTTCTTCAATATAACTCGAAATTAATATGGATAATTCATCGTCAGATATCTCGGGGGGGAGATAGGTTTTCATAATACTTACTTGCTGCATGTTCTCATCACACAGATCATTCCTTCCCGCAGTTTTAAACTGTTCGCTCGCCTCACTAAGCTCTTTAATCTCTTTTCTGATCACTGCTACAACCTCGTCGTCTGTGGGCTCACGGCGCAACTCTATTTCCTTATACTTTAGTTGTGATACAATGAATCTCAGAGCATTGAGCTTGGGTTTATCCCCGGATTTTAACGCTTGAGTTGTATCAGTTTGAATAGTTTGTATGAGAGACATAGGGAAACATTCTACCACAGATCAAATATCGGATAGAACAGACAGCAAAAAGCTTGATGCGTTTGATATGGTTGCGGAGTTCCGAGATAAAGTGGTAAATAATAAACCTTCTACGCGTGCAATGGAGCAAGATATCCGTATGAACGCACTGAAGATCCGTCCGTTTGCTGGCGATGTGTTCCACTTGAATATGGCGAATAGCCACTTCATCGGCGTACTTTGGAGTATTCTGAAGCTTGATGAATATCTTGGTAAGGCCGAAAAAGATCTTCCCAAAAAAGAAGTGAAGACATTTTATCAACTCATGCGAACATATCGGAACCAATTCCACGAACAAATCAATCGTATCGATATGCGACTCCCCCACATTAAATCGCAAGGTATCGAAAATCCCGTGACTGTCGAGATATTTCGCGATCTTGGTGAGACCTCACGAAAACGTCGGGTGCACTAAACTGCTATGATAAAATGAGCACCTATGGATGCATACCCTGTCATTCTCGATGTCGAAACAAAGTATACGTTCCGTCAATTCTCAGATCCTGCCAAACTTGGGATCTCTGTCGCTGTGCTCTACGACTATAACGATGGTAAGTATCATGCATTCACTGAAGATAAGCTCATAGACTTATTCCCCCACCTAGAACGAGCTTCTTATGTGATAGGGTACAATATCATCGGATTCGACTTCCCCGTCCTTCAAGCCTACTATCATGGTAATGTTTCTGACTTGCCCGTATTCGATATGCTTGAGGATATCCGTCAGACAACGGGCAGAAGATTTGGTCTCAACGACGTTGCATCGGCGACACTGGGGGTCAAGAAAAGCGGTCATGGTCTGCAAGCGACTGAGTGGTATAAGACTGGCGAGATAGACAAGATTATTCAGTACTGTACAGATGATGTGAAAATAACAAAGCAAGTGTTTGAATACGGCGGCACCTATGGATGTGTGTATATCGGCGTTCCACCACAACGTACTCGTATCAGCACCCACTGGGATAAATACCGCAATAGCAAGAGACAGGAAGAAATTCACCACACGCTGCCCTTCTAATTCCGCGAGTCTACATTTTTGACAGTTGGTACCCGATATATATGCCAACGATCCCTCCAACGGTGCTCCCGATAACGGAGGTTAATGAGAATATCGATGCTCCAACCAGTGTGGGAACATACCCGCCAATGGTCGAACCGACGATAACACCAATCATAATGAGGGTTTTGGTTGGCATAAGAATTGTGTGAGGAGATCTATCTCTGCAGCATACTACAAAAGGGGCGTGGTTGACAACTAAGCGCTCCGACAGTACACTTCTCATACTTTTTCGGGGATTGGTGAAAGTCCAAATCGGTGGTGATGACTTTGATTACACAAGGTCGAGCCCACGAGCAACACACAAAGACTAACCGCTCTGTGTCGCGCATGACTCGGTGAGAATCCGGAGCCGACCGTACAGTCGGGATGAAAGAAAGAGATTTTCCCCGAATGGGGATTTTTTATGATCAAACACAAAATACCGGTGCGTGTCATCGGCATAATCGCAGGTCTGGCCGCAATTTCTGCGCTTACCCAACTTACTCATATTGGATACCAGTCTCCACAATTTGGCATGTGGATTGATGTGGTAGCGGTGAGTTGGTTCTTAGCATATTTTATGTTTGGTGCGCGCGTAACTCTGATCGTTTCTGTTCTTGGTGCGCTGGTGATCACGTTTTTTGCCCCCGATACCTGGCTCGGAGCAAGTATGAAATGGGTAGCGACCGCTCCTCTCTGGGTTGTGTTTGATCTGTGGATTCGCACATTACGGAAGCCACTCAACTACTATGCATCTCCCTCATCTTTGGTTTTGCCACTTCTTATCGGTGTCGTCATTCGCTGCGCGGTGATAATCCCTCTAAATTACTATTATGCGATACCAATCTGGACCGGGATGACCACAGTCCAGGCAATGTCCGCGATTCCGTGGTACGTCATAGCAATATTTAATATTATTCAGAGCGCTCTTGATGTTGGCCTTGCGTGGGTATTGGTATACACATTTAAAATTCACCGATATTCATCCCGTCCGAAGGAGGTTCTATGAGTGATGCAGGGATTTATGTAGACAATGTCTCGGTGCAGTATGGCGTGGGAGGATTTGAATTAGATGGGGTCACCGCTACCATTGCCAAGGGTTCGTTCTGTGGCATCACAGGGACAAACGGTTCTGGCAAAACCACCTTTGTTCACCTTTTGAATGGACTTATTCCCCATCAGATCGAAGCAAAACTGGCCGGTAACGTGCTAATCGATGGAGAGAACACCCGGAATAAACCTGTTTCCCACTTTGCTCGCAAAGTTGGGATGGTGTTTCAGAATCCAGATTTTATGATCTTCAATCTGACCGTACGAGAGGAAATAACATTTGGACTTATGAACCTAAGCATCAGCTACACTGATGATACAGTGACTCAATCACTCGCCGCGGTTGGGCTTGATGGATATGAGAATCGAGACCCACATGCTCTCTCACTCGGGCAAAAACAGAAGCTCACCATTGCTGCAGTTCTTGCTATGAATACGGACTACATTGTTCTCGACGAACCTTCGGCAATGCTTGATTATCGAAGTGCAATAGAGCTGTATGATCTTCTCGCTCAACTAAATATGCAAGGCAAGACCATAATTGCCGTTGAACATGACACAGACTTCCTATTAACATATGCGAGTCATATGATCGTGCTGGACAATGGTTCATGTGCGATGCATGGGTCGACAAAGGATGTCTTTGCCCAACGCAAACAACTACATGATTTAGGGATAAAGATCCCGAGGAGAATACAACATGAATAATCTAAAAGTATTTGTGGGGATTTCTATGGTGCTTGTTGTCAACGCACTAATACTGACTTCACACAATATTCTCGCGTTAAGCGCTGTCTTTAGTTGTGTGTACCTCTTGGGATATCTGTTTCTATCTAAAAAAAGAGTTCTCAAACGTCTGACCACCTTTCTGTTCATTGGGGTTACTCTTCTCTTATTTCAGATGGTATTCAATCAGGCTGTGCCCGTAGCTGATCGGCTGAATAACGCAGTCCGAGTCACTCTCCAACTAGCGATCATAAGCCAGATTGTTTTTCTGATGGTGCAGTATGTGTCTCCATCGTCGCTCATATCAGCACTTTGGTTCTTGCCGCGCACCTGGCAACTCCTCCTCACGATGACGTTTAGTGCTATTCCGAATTTGATACGCGAACAAGAATTCATTCAAATCGCACAGCAATCGCGGGGCGTAGGGCTTACATGGAAATCTAAGCTTCTCTCTCCTGTCGCGTCTTTTGTTCCCATTGTCCATCGCATTCTTCAGCGCTCGGAGACAATCGGGCTCACGATGGTTTCGAGGGGGTTTATGGAGGCATAGTTACGAACACCTATAGTCCAACTATGTTATTATGGTGAGTAAGTATATGGAAAACACCACTCTCCCCCCGCAAACCACCGAGGCATCAAATGAGCAAACTCTGCATCTCCAACAATCCGCCAAAAAGAGAGTTGTGTTGGTGGTGCTCATTATAATAATACTGTTACTCGGAGGAATCGCGTTCGTCATGGTTCCTCGCCAAAGCTCACCTACTCTGACTGTCATGGCGCCTACACTCACGAATACACCGCTGCCCACCCAAACTGTTACTGCCGCACCTGGGTGGCTCACATACGAAAACTCTGAGACCGGTTTCTCTTTTGCCTATCCCTCAACAATTGGTTTTAATGACGAACCACAAGATGCGAACAACATAAATCTCACGGTAAATGTGGAGAAACTCGCGGATATTCCCGATGAGCTCCCCATGAACGCGGGAAGACTCGACGCATTAAAAGACAAAGAGCGGCTTGCATACGGGGTCGGCGCCGATGTGGTGAATGTCGGAGCGCTGAGAGGAGCGGTTTCCACAACATTTGTACAATTTGAGGTGTGCAGCGTGATGTTCGTTCGCACTCTCACCTTCTACCCAGGTGAATATCGAGTGCGCCTTAGCTTGTATGGACCAAAAGCCCAGATCATGGAGGAGATGCCTGAATATTTCAAGACAGACGAGCTAAACTGTGGTGCTGAGAAAGTATGGGAACTCGATCAAATACCAGCTTTCGAACTGAAGCTACAGAACGGAGAAGGTATGGGGGTCGCACAACAATGGTACACCCTGTTTGACTCAATCGTGAAGACAATAGTTACGACAGCGAGTCCCACTGCTTCAACCAAATAACCCAATCACACGAATAGGCTGTCTGTATAGTATAATTTCAGTCTATGCATGATCAAAGCCCTATTGAAAAACAGATGACTCTCCACATGGCCCAAAGCACGGGTTGGAAAGACTATGAACTCTTGGACAGTGGTAATGGCCACAAGCTCGAGCGGTATGGTGCCTATCGGTTTGTGCGCCCCGAATCGCAAGCACTCTGGCAACCCAAACTTCCGCCTACTCTGTGGGAAAATGCAGATGGTATTTTCCATGAGTCTGCGAATAAAGACGAGAGCAAATGGAAACTGAAAAACAACCTGCCCATGAGGTGGAAAATGCAGTATAAAGATCTTTCTTTTTGGGTAGAGCCTACTCCATTCAGACATTTTGGCGTATTCCCCGAACAGGCTACGCATTGGGATTGGGTCAGATCTCAAATATCAAAAGCACAACAACCGGTGAATGTGCTTAACATATTTGGATACACTGGCATCGCCTCTCTCGCAGCTGCAGCGGCTGGGGCATCCGTCACTCACCTCGATGCATCAAAAAAATCTATAACTTGGGCTCGGGAGAACCAAATTCTTTCAAACTTACAAGATAAGCCAATCCGCTGGATTGTGGATGACGCACTTACGTTTGTTCAAAGGGAAATTCGTCGAGGGGTTAAATATCACGGATTGATTATTGACCCTCCGAAGTTCGGACGAGGACCGAAAGGTGAGTTATGGAAACTCGAAGAAACATTTCCGAAACTGTTGAATGAGTGTCGTAATCTATTAGCTGATCATCCTTCGTTTGCTGTTGTCACTGTCTATGCCGTAAAGCTTTCTTCGGTGAGCTTGCACACAGCCATGCATGAGGTTCTCGGGGATACAGTCTCATCTGGTGAGCTTACCATTGCAGAAACGGGGGGAGATAGGCGCATAGCTCCTGCCATATATTCAAGGTGGAGCGTCGAACTCTAACTTGTTCTCTCAAGATCTCTCAGGAAACTTTTCAGGTTTTTTCAGATAGTAATGTACCCACTCTGAATCGTCTTTTACTTCAACCTCATCTATGTAGTCCCTCTTCTCAAATGGGCCGTTCTTTTTATTCTTTTTTTGCTGTGTCTCGCTCAACTGTTCTTTAGTCAAATCTAACATCTTCAGCAGACTATCAACTACTTCTTGAACATCGGCGAGCTCATCGATGAGGTCTTCTCCTGATGCTCCTTGCATTTCCTGAGCTTCTTCTACCAACTTATCTTTAAGTGCTTGCAAATATTGCTCACCGGACAATACCCTCCAGTGTGGCACATTTCCTGCCTTAATAATCTGCTCCACTATCCTATCTCTCACTAATCTAGCAATGGTAAACGTTCTCATAGGAGAATATTATCATTTTACCAGTACGAACAGTTGGGTTTTTGAGAGTGTATATTTTTTGCGGGTTGACACCAGATGCACGCACATGCTACTATCCTCTACCTTTCAGAAATGAAGGAAAAATTATCACTAGTTTTTTTCTTACTATGGCGAGAACGAACACGTATCTAAATTTTGCAAACCAAACAGAAGAGGCGTTCAATTTCTACAAATCAGTTTTTGGAGGAGATTTTGTGGGCAACATATCTCGTTTTGGCGAAGTTCCCCCGCAAGAAGGGCAGCCACAAACTTCAGATGCTGACAAGAATCTCGTCATGCATATAGAGCTCGTGATTTTGGGCGGGCACCATCTTATGGGAACTGACGCCCCGGAGTCAATGGGCTTCAAGGTAAATGTAGGAAACAACGTGCACATTAGTCTGGAGCCGGATACGAAAGAAGATGCCACGAAGCTTTTTACTGCGCTATCAGCGGGTGGAAAAGTGACTATGCCGCTACAAGACATGTTCTGGGGAGCTTTTTATGGATCGTGTACTGATAAATACGGGGTGCAATGGATGATAAATGTTCCTAATTCTCAATAACTATTATGAACACAGTAACAGTAGCAGTGGTAGTCGATCGTGACATCTCAACGGTGTGGAGTGTATTTACACTCCCCGAACATATCGTGCAATGGAATCAAGCAAGTGAGGACTGGCACTGCCCCAAAGCCACCAATGACCTGGTTGAGGGTGGCCATTTCTCATGGACTATGGCTGCCAAAGATGCGAGTGCAAGCTTCGATTTTGAGGGCACGTACACGCGAGTTGATATTCAGGCATTGATCGAATACACAATCATAGGTGGGAGAAAGGTGTCTATACGATTTGAGAAAGCTGGTGAGCACTCTACCAAAGTAACAGAGACATTTGAAATGGAATCAGAAAATAGTGAAGAGCGTCAAAGAGAGGGCTGGCAAGCGATACTTGAAAGCTTCAAACAGCATGCTGAGAGGATCTAATTGATCGTTGATGCCAGTGGATTCATAGTGGCTTTTTTCGCTATTACGTACTCGTGGTGTAACCTTTTATCCTCCACGCCAGTAACCCATTGGTGACATTGTGCACATTCGCATACCCCAGTTTTTCCATGGCTTCGACTGCATAGATACTTCGGGAGCCACTCAAACAGTAAACATATATTTTTGAAGATTTATCCGGGATAACTGATTCGACTTTGCTTTGGACCTCGTCTAGTGGGAGATTGATAGCACCTGCGATCTTGCCCCTTGCGAACTCCTCGACTGTTCGCACATCAAGCATAAGAATATCCTCATGAGCGTCAATAGATTTCTGCACTTCCTCGACAGAAATCTGAGGTACGTTTGGCTGTGATATGTTAAACATGATTTTTATCAGATTGAATATTTCAGAAGAAACTCCCCAATAGCACCATTCACTTCGTCTATCACCTCTGGATGATAGCGGTGGTCATGATCTGAATTCACCTCCAGCAACATCTTGGGTTCTGGGATGAGTTTGAAGACCTCTTTCACGCGCTCAGGCTTGGTGAACTTATCACGTGTACCATATACGAGCAATTTCGGCTTTGTGCAAGTCTGCAGCGACCGAACCACATTATACTGTTTACCATCCTTAAAGTAATTCAAAGGGAGCGCAAACCACTTCTGCTCAGGTGTCTCTTGTAAACCTGGTGGTAGATCTCTATATTCAATCTGTACGCCTGTCTTGAGCGATTCAGGTTTTGGGAGTGAAGGGGCACCATAGCTAGCCATGATTGCAACGATACTTGTTACGAAGGGATGAGTGGCTCCGGCGAGTATTGCCGTAGCTCCTCCCCTACTATGACCTATGAGTAAGGTGGGCTTATTTCCGTAGTGGTCCATCAACTCAGTAACAGCTTTTATATAGTTAGTCGTAGTAAATAGCTCGATTCCACCTGGGCTATCCCAGGTGCCCGGAGGATCGAACGAAACCGCAAAGTATCCTTTTCCTGCGAGGTACTCTATATGGCTTACACAACTCGCGTAGTCTTTGGTATCTAACCTCCCCGGGAGCATGATGGCCAATTTATCCGCATGCACATCACCTCGTGATATTGTGGCGAGTTGAAACGATTTCGTTTTTATTAAATCCATAAATGGATTATAGCAGTATCTCATGCTGGCGGAACACGTTGTGCTATTGTACAATTGATGGGGCATACACCTATGAAAACAATGACTTGTAAACAACTACATGGACCTTGCGATGCACTCATTCATGGTGCGACTGCAGAGGAGATGATCGCAAACAGTCAGAAGCATGGAATGGAAATGGCCGCGAAAGGAGATGTGGCGCACGTACAGGTAATGGAGGCAATGAAAAATGAAATGAATGATCCACAGCTCGTCAAACAATTCATGGCTCAGTTCTATACTGATTTTGACGCGACTCCAGAAGATAAATGAGTGCCGATTGTCAAAAGCGCCCCCCCCTGGTGGCATTGTCTTACCGATATCCTGTCATTCACTTTCGATTCCCTTGAGTGTCTTTTTCTCCACTATGTTGATGGTCACGTCAAACACTCTCTTGTACCTTTTCTCAAGCTCTTCCTGAATCGCGTTCGCTGACAGAACCTGGGGGTCTAGACTCTCAGGCACTCTCAAATCGACAACGGTATGTAAAACGGCGGAGGTTGCAGAAACATCTTCTTTCGCAAGACTAGAACTGCGAGTCAGGTTGATTGCGAGGATATCTATATCAGGAGACACTGCGTCTACCAATGTATGGATGTCTTTGGTGATCTGATCATTCTCTAAATCTGGCTGAGATTTGAGCTTCAATCGGGGAATTATGTCGATATTTAAATGGACGGGTTCGTTGATTGTGAGAGAAAGCTTTTTCTCGATATCCGATCGAGAACTCTCAGTAAAAAGAATTGAGGGGTCGCCCCTGAGAACCAGGCCTACCGTCCACTGCTGGTCGGCTTGGTTATAACTCATATCGATGGTATCTATTCCCGCTCCAGAATAGGCTCGTCCAATTTCTTCGCGTGCCAACTCGGTCAGTAGTTGTTTCTTTTTGCTAACAGTAGCATCTTTTTCACTAATCAAATTGATCGTCTGTTGAACTCTCAGGTTTAGGTCTATCTTCGTACTCAGACTATGTTCAAGTCTGGCCACGATATCGGCCTTCTGTTGATAACTAATGGTAGTGCCTTCTGGAATAAGGAGTTCCGCTTCGATGATCATCGTCCCCGTTTCACTTCCTGATTCCGAATCTGTAGTGACATTCTGCACTACGATCGATGGTGATATCTTTTTGAACTCATCGGTAAGGATTTGCTGAGTTTTGTCATAGGCGTTTAGTTTAAAAGTGTAATTCTTCAAAGTAACGGCAAGCGGTATTGATGTTATGAGAAGTGCAACCGCAATGGTAACCAACCCCTTGGATCGAATCTTGGTGCCTCTATCTCGTTTGACTCCGACGAAGATAAAGGTTAATATCGAGGACAGAAGAATAGAGACGACATTAGCCATGAAAAGCATGAACCCACCAGCGAACGTAGGGAGGCTATAGAAAGATAGCCCTATCCCTGCAACACAAAGAGGGGGCATGAGAGATGTCGCAACTGCAACCCCAGCCAAACTATCTGAGATTCTTTTTTGAACGATCGCCATAGCCGCGATCAAGCCTGCGGCCAGCGCAACAAAAATGTCGAGTGTGGTGGGGGTGGTCCTCGTAAGTATTTCGTTGTTGAGATGCTTGATAGGAGAGACGGAAGCGATAAGAAAAGACGCCGCTACGCTGATCACTATGGAAAGTGACAAGAGCGTGATCGCCTGCTTGATGAATGATTTCCTTTCAAACGAGAGCCCAATGGAAATCTTCATGAGTGGCCACATGAGAGGTGAAATAATCATGCCTCCGATAATGATTGCGGGAGCATTTAAGAGGAGCCCCAAAGTAGAGACAACGCTCGACACCACGAGTAGGACAATAAAACTAAATGAGAGTTGATTGTTGCTCTCAATTTTTTCTAACACCATGGCCTCATCTACATCTTTGACGTCGTTCACAAAATGAAGCCCCACCGATGACAGTAGGCGCAAGAGTTTGGTGACTGTGGTTGTTATTATATTTGTCATAGGAGGTCAACGAATATATGTTAGATGGTGTGTACCCTCTATTTCGTAGTATATCGTAAGACCATGACATATAATAGAGTTGTGGTAGACGTTCACTAGAAAATAATCTCTCCCTATGAAAAACATCACAAGAACAATTTTCTCTCGCCTCACCAAACCTGGTGCGAGGAAATCCCAAAAGAACACCCTTTCAAACATCACTCGAGGGTCACAAATAACCTTGCTCAAAATAAAGACTGTTTTCCCCTTCACTCTTTTCCCCGATACGCTCACCATTGACCTTCATAAGATAAATATTCGTAGAGCTGATTTTTTCTTAAACAAGAGGATCAACAGCATTAACCATGAGGATATACTCAATATTATGGCACTCTGTGGGCCCATATTTGCTACTCTCAAAATCACAACTCGCTTCTATTCAGGGAAGCCCATTATTATAAAATATCTGAAAAAAGCAGAGGCGCTCCGCGCAAAAAGACTCATACATGGACTTATTGTTGCGCATAGGAAAGGTGTCTCATTGCGAGATATTGAATTCGAGACTCTTATCAAAAGCCTGGAACAATTGGGGAGTGAAGACTGATTGAATCAGACCATAACCTAGGTGACTGCTTTTATCGCTTACCGTGATATTTTCTATGTGTTGATTCCACCGAACAGCTGAAGCATACGTATTCAACGCATCGGTCCTCTTCTCTGGTACAAATAGAAATGACCTATCTGTTGTACGAGGTCGTACTTCTTTTCTGCATTGAGAGTTTCCATTAGTCGTAATTCAAAATCTTTTGGATCATAGTTCCCCACCATTCTGTTTTGGTCGATAATGGCGATAAAATCTGCAGATGATGTCGCATCTGGCAAGGTAAATGCCTGTGCCCGATGAGTCGTATGAGGTCGGATCTCTGGAGATGCAGTCACAGATGCGCTTTGTGGGATGCTTTGGAGTAGTTTCTCAAATGCTCTATCTTCTTTGGTCGGCTCGTACATGAAGCACCAACAAGAGGGTGTGGTGGGCAAAGGACTATAGTGATAATTAAATCGGAGTGCGAAAAGCATAACTACCGCAACCACGAGGGTTGTGATGTGTTTAGCATATCGACTCACTAGCTTCATCCTCACTAAGATCCACCTTGTATACGAAAGCCCGAAAATAGAAGCGACCGTCAGCCAAGGTGTTATGCCACTATCATAGTGAAGCACAAAAGAGCGCATCTGCCCGTGAGAACTGAGCACATTGATTGCAAGATCAGGGAGCGCAAAAATAAGCCAAGGGAGGCCCAGGAGAGGAAGGTAGGTAAATGGTTTCAGAAGGCCAATGTAGTACGGAGAGAGATCAGGAGAGAATACTACTCTCTCCAGAATTTTGTTGGTCACGGTGATTAACGAACCTCCACTAGATGTGCTAGAGAATTGAAACCATGACCACGCCCAGTGTCTCCCCTCCGGACTAAAGAGCGGCATAACTACAAACATTATGCCGAATGTCCACACAATCCCCCCTACAAATGATATGAGTCCGACCTTTCTCTCTTTATGGAAAATCAGAATAAATATTCCCATGAGTGATATGGTGAGTGACACTTGCTCTTTGGTAAGAATGGCGAGTATGGCAAAAAGTGCATACCATTTCCATGACTTCGTATATGCGAAATAAAATGCAAAGAGTAGAAAAGGAATCGCCAACGATATCGGATGGAAATCGTACATGTTAGTCCATTGCATCCCTGGGTTCAGGAGATAGAGCACAACCATAGCGATAGAAAGTTGCTTCGATTTGAGCACCTTTTGCGCTAACAAATATACGGGGATCGCTCCAACTGCCAGAAGAGCGCTTTGAGTGATGAGCAACATGCGAACATCATTCCAAAAGATATAGAGCGGCGATAAGAGAGCTAAGATGAGATCTGCGTGAATAGAAAATCGTGAGGCCATTCCGCCATCGCCAGACAACATAAAAATTCTCCCTTGCAGGGTGTTCCATACGGTGCTATCCATGTTGCCCAAGTCGAACCCTGACGCGAACGCGTCATGACGACCAATAGAGAGGGTGCTAAACACGATGCTGTATACCAATATCAAAATACCGACAAGTATTTTATCCCAATGTTTTATGAAGAATTTTATCACTGCTGGTAGTATATCAGGGTGGGCGGCTTCTATAGTCTTTATCCACCATTTCTTCACGAACGGTTTGTGAGCAGGCTTCTCCACGCTCTACTTTGAAATCACTCTCGAGTTTTGGAAGTAGTCTGACCAGTCCTCTTGTGTTTTCTCGTTCAATACCAAACAGAAATCTATCGTGTAGGGATTCTCCAAGTAGACCCAGACATTTCTCGCTTCTGGAACACATATCCCCTCGGGGAACAACTCGACTATCTGACTATATTTCAGATCTATTTCTAGCTCTATTTGAACCAATGGTTTCGAGCAATTTGCAAAAGAAACAATCTCAAACTTCGGCTTTCTGACTTTGGTGTAATCCACCGCGATTTGACCTGAGATTTCTTCAACAGAACCGGGTAATATAAAGTCCCACGGTTCCCCTGAAGGAAACGTATGGTATAAACACTTGTCTTGCAAACGATTTCTCAACTGT
>JAGOLU010000074.1 GCA_017993865.1 Candidatus Woesebacteria bacterium | reverse complement strand
TATATACACCAGCAATATACCCATTGTCCTCCCCAAAGGTAATGAGTTCTACTTCCTCCTGCTCACGAAACCCCTTGCCTCGGGAGAGCATATACAGTGCTTCAAGAATCGAAGTTTTCCCTCTCGCGTTCTCACCGGTCACGATAGTAACCCGATCAGACAGGGGAAACTTCGAAAGTTTTCGATGACAGCGAAAGTGAGAAAGGGTGAGTGATTCAAGGCGCATAATTGAGGCACATTGTAGCAGAAATGAGGCTGCTGACCCACAATTATTAATGCTGTTCTTTTCCTTGAACTTTCTGCAATATTCTCAGGGTTCCCTTCGAAAAATATATGGAGTAGTCCTTATCATCCTCTAATTGATTAATAAAGTTAATATAGTCGTCGAATGAAGTAAAGGGGAGGATATTTGCTGGGCTTTGCTCTTCGCGCTTGTCGTATACCACATAATCAGGGCTGAGTGTGCGCAGCTGATCTAAGGTGGTTGGAAGTGGGTGCACATCTCTATCTGCAAGTGCAAAACCCAGGTGGTTCATGGTGGCAATCTTTCCAGTCTTTGGAACCTTGGTCACCAGTTCCCACAAAAATGCGTTGTCTTTCGTAATCGAATAAAACGCAGGAATGTATACCTGTTGCAATGGACCCCTACCATGATAGAACAGGTGGAATACTAGGTTAATTCCGATGATCAAGAAAGCCAGCAAACATAGTATTATTTTAGATGTTCTTTTCTGCCAAATATGTACGGTCCATATTGATGAGAAAGTCAACAAAGGTACAAGAGCAATACCATAATGAAACTCCAGTGTGTATTGTATATTCCCTGGGATCGGGAATAAGTAGCGCACAAAGAAGTCTTGTATAACAAGCAGTAATGTTGCAGGGTTTAACAATGGTAAAAAGCCAAAACTTGCCATCGATACCAAGAACGTGCCAATCTTCTCTTTTGGTACGATAAGTAGGTTAATCAGACTGGGGATATTGTGTGGAAGACTGATGGATGAAGCATAAAGATACCCCGTGCTAAAGTGAGGGATTATTACTCGTGTGACCACGAAAAAATAACATAGCGCAACGCTCATAATTACGACTGCATGTCGCCAGTGCTTTTTGTTGCCTGATATGAGTAAAAATAGTCCCCAACAAAACACTACCATTGCCATGGTCTCTTTCGTAAGTAACAAGAGGATAAGCCCTCCCACATACAGTTTGCTCTTTTTAAAAAAGTATCCATAGAGCATAATCCAAAAGAAGAGAGGGACAAGATGCACTTCGTGGAAGCCGAATATCATCGCGTGTTGTGTGCCGAGATACGCGAAAGACGCAAAGATAATCGCCATCAGTATCCACGCGTTTCTGATAAGTAGTGTACCTACCTTTGTAGCAAGTATGAGAGAAATGCTTAAAGGGACAATCATAGCAAGTTGGGTAAACTCATGTCTTGTCATGAAAAGAAGAGGTAGTGAGAGAATAAAAATAGTCGGATGAAAGTGATCACCGAATATGTGGACTCTCCCCAAAAATTTGTGGTCGACGATAGGTGCTTGGAACCGCGCTACCTGCCAAAATACTTTCTGAAAATACACGCTATCAGTGAAAAAGTATTGAAACTGCCAGTACCGATGGAGCACCAATAAGATATAAGAGATGGAAAAGAAAAAGATGATGAGATATGCTCCATATTTTTCAGAAAATGCGACAGCTGTATTGAGTTTTGTTCTCATAGGCACTCTACGAATATATGGTGCTGGTTATCAAATGCCTATTATTGTATCACCGTCCCCGTAAACGACCTCCCATCCAAAATATTTTCAAGATTGTTGAGGTTTCTCCCATTTGCGACCACAACGGTGAGGCTGCGTTCTTGAGCAAGCTTGCTCGCAATAGGGTCAAACGGTGCGTTCAACCCTGGCACCCACTTTGAACCCAGCATGTCTTGGATCTGAGACCATGAAATATCTTCCAAAGGCTTTGCATTTGGGTTTAGCTTGGGGTCACTATCGTATACGAAATCAATATTAGAAAGATTGATAAGAACTTTTGCGTCGTGATCCTTGGCGAGATAGGTTGCACAATAGTCACTACTCCACCCTGGCTTCCACCCCGCTCCGATAACTACTGGCTCTATCCAATTCTCAAGTTTGTGATCGTAATTCTCGATCATACGATGGTGAGCAATATCCTTGAAGATGGTACGCAGGAGATGTCCATTTAGCCTGGTGGCATGAATCCCAAGCCAATCTAAATCGTCGTTGGTCATACTTTCGACAACTGCCCTGCCGGCATCCCGATATTCCCTACATACGCCACCTCCGCCAGCAATAAGCATGAATCGCCTACCTAAACTCACATGTTTGCGAATAAGCGCACTAAATTCTGACAAAAAGTTTACATTTACCTTTCCGTGAGAGACAATAAGTGCCCCTCCAACTGATATCACCACAGGGTTTGAAATATCAAGCGAGTCATGCATAAAAAATCCCCAATATTGGGGCTTCACATATCAAGAAATGTTAGTAATGCTGTGCATAGGTCACCTCTGCAATAGTACCAAATAAACCGTGGGTTGCAATGTACAAACGATTAGACAGGAGAGTCGAAGCCGAGGATGTAGGAAAGGGTTTTTACGACAACATATGCGATGATCAGTATTCCAAAACCAAGTAACCCGTAGGTGATGCGTTTGGTAGCAGCTTGAATCTTGGCAGGCTCGCCACGAGACATGATGAGCTGGTAGCCCGAAGCAAAAATAACGAGCAACAGCGCAATCCCTGCAAACGGGAAAACGTATTCCATCACCCGTGAAATGACGTCACCGGGTGTTTCAAAGCAATTGTTGCTTGGACATACACCGTTGACGTCTTTCACAGGGAACGGTCCACAAATGACAGAGTCAGGAGCTCCGGGAGTTGGGTTAAGAATCGTGATACATTGTGCAAGAAGTTGAGAGGGAGTGCTCATATAGTTCATTCTAGCAGAAAAAAGAAGATCAAGGGGCACTCTGATTGTGCTGAGGGTAATGGCTTACGCCGTAGCTTGATATGCGCCCGCAAAGCTTGGTTCTTCGACAGGTTGGGTTACATCCGCGCCAACGTCAATGGTGCTGACTTTCTGCCCATCTTGGGTATTTTTTACTTCCTTTATCTGCAGTTCACTTGCTTTGAGTGTTTTCTCCTTGGCGTTGAATGGACAAATAACCGTCGAGTTGGGGGCTGTCTCGGTTTCAAATTGCATTCCTGAATCGACACAGACATACGAAACAACGTGTGGCTTTAGAGAGTCTTCTTCTTTGTGCAATAAACCTTTCTCCTCCATTTTTTTATCATCTGCCTTTTTATCTTCTGCTTTCTTAGCAAGACTCTCAGCCATTACTTGTTTTGGTTTTTCTGTTTTGAATACAAAATCGTTCTGGAAATCGACCACGATAATATCTCCATCTTGCGCTTTCTTTGCAATAATCATCTCTGATATGGGGTTTTCGAGGAGCTTTTGTATAGCTCTCCGAAGAGGTCTTGCTCCATACACCGGGTCAAACCCTGCGATAACCACTTGTTCTTTGGCTGCGTCAGTAATAGTGAATCCGATATTTTGCTCTTCCAACAGCTTAGCAAGAGTCTTGAGTTGCAGTTCGACAATCTTTTTCATGTGCTTGAGTTGCAATGGTTCAAACACAATTACTTCATCAAACCGGTTAATAAGCTCAGGTCGGAAAAATTTGCGGAGCTCGCCCATCACTACATCTTTTAGTTCGTTGTATTTGCCTTGCGAAAGATCGCCACCAACCTCATCTTCATATTTATATCCAACCTCAAGCTCCGGCTCTTCGAAATGAGCCTTGGCTCCTTGATATTGTGGAGCGATGTCTCCTTGTTCCATGCCGGTGAACTCGCGCGAGGGCTCATCTACATTGGGTGCTGGTTTATCAGATTGCTTTCCCGCAACAACAGTGTTGGAGTCTGCACCTTTACCCTCTTTCGACTCTTCTTCTCCATGAGTTCGGCTCGATTGTTTGAGCAGACGATCCTGGATGAGCTGTGTACCAATGTTTGAAGTACAAATAATTACGGTATTCTTGAATGAGATTGTCCTACTTTTGTTATCTGTCAATCGACCATCATCAAGTATCTGGAGAAGAATATTAAAAATATCAGGATGTGCTTTCTCAATCTCATCAAACAAGACAACTGAATATGGCTTGCGCCTCACTGCTTCGGTTAATTTACCGCCTTCTTCGTATCCTACATATCCCGGTGGCGGGCCAATAAGCTTGGCAACCTCGTGCTTCTCCATAAACTCAGTCATATCAAAGCGGATCATGGCGTCTTCTTGACCAAAAAGTACTTCAGCAAGGGTTTTTGATAGCTCAGTCTTGCCAACACCGGTCGGGCCTAAGAAGATGAAGCTCCCAATAGGTCGTTTGTTTGACTTAAGCCCTGCTCTCCCACGCCTCACTGCAGCTGCTACTGCCTTCACGGGGCGCTCCTGACCGATCATGCGCTCGTGCATGATTTGTTCGAGTTTGGTTAATTTGTCTGATTCGGAACCGGATAGTTTGGAAACCGGAACACCTGTCCAGCGAGAGACCACATCTTTTATGATGGATTCGGTGACTTCCATCGTTGACTGGTTTTTCTTGGTTTCGTAGTCAAGCTTCATTTCCTTGAGTTTTGGTTCTATTTCGTCTGACTTGGATTTCAGCACCTTTGCGCGCACAGTATCACCTTTTGTTTCGGCAGTGTGTGTGTCGGTGTGGAGCTGCTGGACACGCTCTTCAAGCGATGT
>JAGOLU010000005.1 GCA_017993865.1 Candidatus Woesebacteria bacterium | reverse complement strand
CGATCATTTGAGGTTCTACATCAAAGAAAAGCACAACTCCAACAGCAAGTAAGATCGTAAAGATGATACGTCCACCTAACCCAGTAAACCCTTCAAATAGCGCTGTTTGGAACGCCTGACCAAAGTTGCCAGCGGCAAACAAGCCAAGCGACCCAAGCAAGAAGAAGAATGTCCCCGTGGATGTATGCCAATGGATAAGGGTAAATTTTTTAGAGTTAAAACAATGCCCAGCCAGAAGGAAGAATAAAAAGGGCAGACCAAACGATATCCCCCCGAAGTTCTCTATGAGGTACTGATTGGTCAGAGATAAAAATCGACCTGAGCCATCACCTCCCGACAAGAAATGAAGGAACGATAATAAAAGCACAACCCCAATACCTCCGAGGAAAATCCCAAAGACGGTAAGGGTGACCTTGCTCGATATCTCGAATTTAAATTTGTTTTTTCGGCGTCGTTTCACGGATTAATAGTAGCAGAGTGCTAAATCACACGCAAGGAGTGAAAAATGTGCAGAAGTAATTACACATATTATAGGTTATAATTAGGGATGGAAACTCAAACTTTAAAACAATTCAGCCTTATATGCTGCGGAAGACAAAGTATTACGGGGGAACGACCAGCACTTACTCCTGCTCCTGGTATAAAAACGGGAACAGTTGTTGTATTTTGTAACCCTTGTATGCTTGGGGTCCAGCCAAAGAATATTGGTGATATAGGTGAAAACCCCTCTCCTTATTCTGCCATACTCTGTAAAAAATTGTGTCCTTACAACGACGATGGCACAATCACACCCCGTGCGATTTCTGTGCCATCGAGCTGGCTTGAGTCTATCGAGTGATCTTATCCCGTATAGTGCGTGTGTGGTCTGCTTGGTCGATGGCCAAAGCCTCCACGGCTTCCTCCTGGTCGGCCGCCGCCTCTCCCACCACCAAAGCCACGGCGTGGTCCACCACCACCGTAGCCGCCACGTGAGCCTCCGCCTCCATACCCGCCTCCTCGTCCGCCTTGGTCTCCGCCTTCTTCACCACCTCCATCTCCGTTTGGAGGAGCTTGGAATTGGGTAGTTGGCTGCAGGTTGATGCGGCCCATTTCATCTATTTCGAACACTTCTACTTCGAACTGATCTCCTACTTTGACCACATCTCCTGCATCACGGATGAATCCGTTGGCAAGGCGTGATACGTGGATGAGCCCGTTTTTGCCTGGCATAATCTCGACAAATGCTCCGTAGTTTTCGACTCTACTGACCGTGCCGACGAATTTCTCGCCAGGTAAGATCTCTCGAGTCATATTGGCTATGTGTCTAGCACAGGCATCTACTTTTTCTTTGTCAACACTGCTTACAATCACTTTGCCATCGTCCTGCACATCGATCTCAACTCCAAATTGTGCGATAAGTGCTCGAATTGTTTTGCCTCCAGGCCCGATAATCTCTCCGATTTTTTCTTCAGGAACAGGAACAACCACGATCTTTGGTGCATGCAACGATACGCCCTGACGAGGTTGGGGAATTGCTTTAGCCATCGCCTCAAGTATATGTAGTCTGGCAGTTTTGGCCCCCACAAGTGTTTCATGGATCATTTTATCTGTCAGACCCATGTTCTTGACGTCAAGCTGAATAGCTGTGATACCTTCTGCGGTGCCTGCGACTTTAAAGTCCATTTCTCCCGTGAAATCTTCGAGCCCCATGATGTCAGTCAAGATCATGTAGTCGTCATCAGAGTTACTCAAGATACCCATAGCAATTCCTGCAACTGCGCTCTTGATCGGGACTCCCGCATCCATGAGCGACAAAGACGAACCACAAGTGGACGCCATGCTTGACGAGCCATTGGATCCAAGAACCTCGGATACGACTCTAATGGTGTAGGGGAATTCTGCCTCGGTGGGGAGAACTGGCACTATTGCCTTCTCGGCAAGCGCGCCATGACCTATTTCACGCCTATTGGTGAATCCGACTCTCCCCACTTCACCCACAGAATATGAGGGGAAATTGTAGTGATGGATATAGTGCTTTGTTTCGGGGCCATCGGGACCTTCGAGATGTTGCATGAGGCTTGGCGCGGCAAGAGTGGTGATAGACAACACCTGGGTATCTCCTCGCTGGAACAACCCGCTCCCGTGAATGCGCGGGACGATTCCTACTTCGGCCGACAACGATCGCACCTGATCGAGCGCTCGACCATCGAGGCGCTGACGTGTGGAGAGCATTTGCTCTCTGATGAGCTTTTTCACCAAGTAGTCTATTGCCTGTACGATTGTTTTTTCTTCGTAGGTATCTGGGTGAGCTTCTACAACCTTTTTCACGATGGCTTTCATTTCTTCGGGATTTTGGCGCTCGTGAGATGCTTTAGACGCAATAAGATCGGTAAGCGTTGTCGCAAACTCAGTGTGGAGCATCTCTAGAAGCCCTTTGTCGAAAGCTTCCTCAGGAGTTGTGTCTTTGGTCATGCCAACCTTTTGGTGCATTTCGTTGATGAACGCGAGCACTTTTTGGTTCTCAGTTTTTGCCAATGCAATCGCATTCTCAATAAGATCTTCTCCTAAAATGTCTGCACGGGTTTCGATCATGTTCACCTTGTCTCCAACAGAGGTCGCCACCAATTCGAGCGTAGATTTGTCCATTTGCTCAGATGTGGGGTGTGCAACAAGCGTGTTGTCAACATATCCTATGGTTGTGGTCGAGGTTGGACCTTTCCATGGTACGGGTGAGAAATGGATAGCTGCCGATACCGCGATTGCCGCTAACATATCGGGCTCCGTCTCTCCATCAATTGAAAGAAGGTTGATAACTATCTGCACTTCTTTTCGATACGACTTGGGGAAAAGTGGTCGCACCGATCGGTCGATCAGTCTGCCCTTCAATACTGCATCATCGGTTGGCCTCCCTTCGCGTTTTACCCAACGAGATCCTTTAATAATACCTCCTGCATAGAGTTTTTCGACGTATTCAACCTGAAGTGGGAAATAGTCGAGCTCTGGTTTTTCTTTTCCGACGGTAAGCACGGCAAGGAGTGTTGTCTCTCCCCACTGGGCATGGACAGATACGGTGGCTTGCTGCGCAAGTTGTCCAACTGATAAGGTGAGCGTTTTGCCGCCAAGCTCGAGCGATTGTGTGTATTTTTGCATAATAAAATAATTAATTAATTGCCACTACTTTCAAAATAATAAAAATAATAGACTGAGTAAGGTTGTTATGAGACTCTACACTTCGATAGAGATTCTGCGTTACGTTTGATGGTGATGAGTTTAGCATACCGTACAAATTCTTGCTGGTGTGCATCTTGGGTGTTCCCTTTCGATTTGATTCGCGCGTAAGCGCATTTGAAGACTTTAGAAGGTTGAACGAGGGGCTTATATATTATTTCGAAATCGAAATAAGTCCATCGTGCAACACCATACTTCCAAAGCTTCAACTCATTTTGTTAAGAGATCCTTCGGCTTCGCTCAGGATGACGCATTGTGCCAACTCATTGACACTTCGCTTCATTTCTTCATGTCCAACACGTCTATGAGGCTTTTGTATCTTTTCTCGTCTAGCCTGGTTAAATATCCTAATATGCGACGTCTTTTGGCGATAATCTTGAGAAGACCTCTGCGTGAATGATTGTCTTTTTTGTTTTGATCAAGGTGTTGAGAAAGCTTTTGAATCTTGTGAGAGAGCAATGCAACTTGCACTTCTGGAGAGCCAGTGTCCCCGTCGTGCTGAGAGAATTTTTTGATGATTTGGTGTTTATCGTCAGGTAAGGTGATCATATTTGATAGTGGACATTATATCACAGAACATGAAAGTGGGAAGAGAAAAATACTTATTCCAGTTGTGGAGCAGGTTGAATATGCGAAGAAGTTGGTGGGCATTGAATGGTTGGGTTGGATGGTGCTACAGATGGCCGAGGATCTGGCTCTGGTGACCAATCTTCCTGATACGGGCTCATGCCATAAAAAGGATATTTTAGACGCGGTCTGCAAGGACAAGTTTCGGAAGAGCATGGAGCCATGCTCCTATTATATACAAAGACCTTTTCTTTGTGTGCTAGAGTAATGCTCTTAAGTGCTTATTGAGCAGCTACACATATCGACTACCGACCAAAGAAAATATGCTACAATGCCTCCCTGAACCATGTCAAACCCACACAATCATACTCCTTTCGCGCATGATACACACGGAGTAAATCATCATAATCGCCTCAAGAAAGCCCATGCGCTGCTCCTGGGGATGCCTCGATCAAAGGTGGTTATTTTGTCTGTAGTAGCGGCTTCTTTTGCTTTGATCTGTGTGTTGAGTATTTGGTCGGTCTACAAATTTATTCTCAAAGATCTGCCAAGTCCAGACAAACTGAACAATTTCCAATCAACCGCTCTCTCTTCCCACATTTATGATCGCAATGGGGAATTGCTCTATGAGATTTTCGACGATCAGAATCGTACTGCAGTTCGACTCAAAACATTGCCGAAATATGTTGGACAATCTGCAATCGCAATTGAAGACAAGGACTTCTATAAGCATTCGGGTATATCACTTCTGTCTGGTGTACTCCGGGCAGTGCGCGATATGACCGTGCGTCGTCAAGGTTTGCAAGGTGGCTCTACCATAACTCAACAGCTAGTGAAACAAGCGCTGCTCACACCAGAGCGCACCGTCATTCGCAAAGTCAAAGAGATCATCTTGGCATTTGCGGTAGAAAAGAAGTTTACTAAAGACCAAATCCTTGAGATGTACCTAAACCAAATTCCTTATGGTGGTTCTGCATACGGTATTGAAGAAGCCACGAATATGTACTTTGGCAAGGGCGCAAAAGACCTTACGATTGCAGAATCTGCATTCCTCGCAGGTCTTCCTCAGGCACCAAGCAAGTATAGCCCGTATGCAAACCCCCAGCTCGCGAAGTCTCGCAGAAATGATGTCCTTTTAAAAATGTTTGAGCAAAAGTACATTACTCAAAAACAATATGATCAGGCAGTGAAATCTGAGCTTAGTGTAAAGCCTCCTCATATATCTATCAAAGCTCCTCACTTTGTATTTTATGTCAAAAATATTTTGGATGAAGAGTTCGGTGATGAGCTTGTCGGAAAAGGAGGACTTAATATATACACTACGTTAGATTTGGAGATACAAGAACAATCAGAAAAGATTGTGCAAGAAGAACTTGAGGAGATTAAATACCTCAATGTTGGTAACGCTGCATCTTTGGTCACGCGACCGGTGACAGGAGAGATCCTTGCTATGGTAGGTTCAGCTGACTACTTCGCGAGCCCTTCTGGTTCTTTTAATGTAGTTACTGCAGAAAATCGTCAACCAGGCTCGAGCATCAAACCAATCAACTACGCAATTGCGCTCGATCAAAAACTTATTACGCCAGCGAGTGTCCTGGTAGACGCACCGACATGTTTCTCAAATACCGTTAAATCGTATTGTCCGGGTAATTACGAAGGTGGGTTCGGTGGTCCTACTCAGATACGGTTCGCCCTTGGCAACTCAAATAATATTATTGCCGTCAAAGTCATGGCGCTTAATACGGTTGATACATTTATCGCATCTTCATCGGCATTCCTTATAGACACCTTTAAAAAAGACCCGAGTCGATATGGGCTTTCTCTCACCTTGGGCGGAGGTGAGCTCCCCATGTACGAGCTCGCACAAGCATATTCTGCATTCCCCAACAGAGGGAAACCACGCAAGGTCCAATCTATTTTGAAGATCACCGATCCGCAAGGCAAAGTCCTATATCAGTTCGAAGATCCAAACTATGTGAAAGATATAAAGAGCTCACTTCCTATGCCGAACTATCTCGCTATGAACGGTAAACGTGCAATATCAGAAGATACCTCATACCTGATATCTCACATCCTCCTTGATAACAACGCCCGAACCAAGGCATTTGGCCCGAGCTCAGAATTAAACATTAAGGATCACGCTGCCGTCTCCGTAAAAACAGGTACCACCGACAATAAACGAGATAATTGGACAATTGGATATACCCCCAACTTCTTGGTTGCGGTATGGGTAGGCAATAACGACAATACTCCCATGAACCAGTACCTTGCATCAGGAGTGACCGGGGCTGCACCCATTTGGAACAAAATTATGACATCCATTTTGAAAGACCAGCCTGACTTATGGCCGACAAAACCAGAGACAGTAGTGGGTCGACAAGTATGTTCAGACGGGAGATTGCAAGGTGGAGATGGTGGAGATTGCTCCGATTCTCGTTTCGAATATTTTATTAAAGGCTCAGAGAACGTCCGCACTGCCACAACGGAGAAAGCAATGGTGTGGGTAAACCGTGATACCGATAAACAGGCAAAAGAAGGTGAGGAGAACACTGAACAGCGAGAGAAGACGGTAATAAAAGACAAATTTTCAGTGTATTGTCTTGATTGCGCACATTAGGAACATGAAGCGTGCTCTCAGCACCACCATGTCGGACAAATCTCATGTACAATGACTCCCCGTATGCCATCCAGATTTCTGAGCAAACACACCACCATCGACGATCTACGAATCCACTACCTTGAAGAAACTCCACAAGAGTCAGATCAGGGGAAAACGCCACTCCTGTTGCTTGCAGGGTGGCCTATGGCGAGCTTTATGTTGACACCACTCATCAAACTCATAGCGCCATATACCAAGTGCTATGTGCTTGATCTCCCAGGATTCGGAGGCTCTGAATCGGACATGGATATATTCTGCGGCTTTGACTATCACTTAGACATTATTCAAAAATTCCACCAGAGAATCATCAAAACCGAGAAGCTTTCTCTCTTTGGATATTCCACAGGAGGGGTGCATGCCATAAACTACGCATACAAATATCCCCAGAGTGTCGAGAAGCTCATCTCCTTCTCGGCTCCCTACGACGGCGTCGAACAGTTTGCAGAGATGGAGGTTGACAGTGCTTTTCGGGTAAAAACCATGAAACGAATATATCCCTTCTTCACCCGTCATTTGACGCTAGTGAAGCTCATTAATTTCCGCGTAGTGAAGCTGTTGAGTATTGGTGTTTTTTACTTGGTGATATACATGAAGCTGTATCCCAAAGTGCTCAAGACCTGCAAGAAACGTTTTATCTTGCGATATCTTCATAAAACGAGCCAATTTAATATAAAAACTATTCTTGACTTGGCAATTGACCTTTCGTACAAGGATTTCACGCATATCGCTCAATCGCTCAACCTACCCGTGCTCGTAACGACCGCCGTAAATGACAAGGCAGTTAAATTAGCTCGATCAAAGAAGTTGGCCGAGCTCATTCCAAATTCGTTGTTTTATGTGGCTGAAGATTCCGACCACTCAGTAGGAATATCAGAACCCCAAAAACTTGCTGTTCCTATAGTCCAATTTTTAGAGACAGGGACGATTGACAAACCTCATTCGGTCGCCTAGAATGCCCAATATGTCCATCGGAATTGACATAGTCTCCATTGAACATTTCCAGAGATCGCTGAGCGCTGGCGGGCAGTCTTTTATAAACAACCATTTCTCGCCTCAAGAGATTGTCAACAAGACTAACGCACACCTCGCAGGGATATTCGCTGCAAAAGAAGCTCTTATGAAAACTGGGTACATTAAGGTTGCAGATTATCTTGCAGTAAAGATATTAAATTCTGTAACTGGAAAGCCAGTGGTTCACGATTCCGAAGGGAATGAAATCGCAGATTTGGAGGTTTCCATCAGTCACACAGATGCAACAGCCGTTGCAGTCGCCATTTGGATAACACTATGAAATACAGAGTTCTTGATCTATCAACCCTACTCCCTGGCCCGTTTGCGGCCCATCTATTGCAGTCATATGATTTTGAAGTCACCAAGGTAGAAGATTTAAGAAACAGTGACCCGCTCCGCCAGCTATGGCCCACAGAGGGCGGCGTCTCTGTGTCTTATTCTAAGATTAATGAAGCTAAAAACGTAGTTCGAGTAGACTTTCGACTCGCAGAAGATATGCAAAAAGTTCGACACATGATTAGCGAAAGCGATGTTCTTATTGAAAACTACAAGCCAGGTCGCATGGATAAACTTGGTGTCGGATACGCAGATTGCCATGCGCTGAACCCTAAGATAGTATATTGTTCTATATCCGGCTTTGGCCATGAGCATCCTCTATCGTCGCTGCCTGCCCATGATTTAAATGTGTTAGGCTACAGCGGTTTTCTCACACTGCAAAATGCCTATCGCATCCCCTCACTTCCGTTTGCAGACATCATTACTTCGTATGAAGCAGTAGCACAAATTCTTGCCGCTCTTTTGCAGGGTGAATCAAAGCATCTTCACGTTTCCATGATGCAATCAATACTCAGCGCGAGTGCCTTTGTGAATGCTCCAGCCGACCACCTGAAGCGAGATCTTACCTCAAGTGAGTTTATCCTGTGGGGCGAATATCCATGCTACTCACTGTATCAAACAAAAGACAATAAATATATGGCGCTTGCAGCGATTGAGCGATCTTTCTGGGGTGACTTTTGTGAGACAACCGGTCTCAATAGTATCGGCAATGATCAATTTGACACCTCTCCTAATATCCGAGAGGAAATCGGTAGCGTAATTTCATCAAAAACACAACAAGAGTGGGTTGATTTGCATATTGATTGCTTTACTCCCGTTCTCTCATATCTTGAAAGTAAATCCCTTGGCTATGTCTAAATCTAGATTATACGAATGTAACACCATCACCGATCTCGTTCTTGCATCCGCTACGACTTACCATGGTCGCATCGCATTTGAAATTAGACGGAGGATCATACGCGAGCGCGTATACTTTCAGGATATTCCCACCCACGCTCGCTCAGTTATCCATCTTCTCAAATCTCATGGAGTGAAACCTGGCGATAAGGTTCTAATATGGGGATTAAATTGTCCAGAGTATTCTGTAATTCTACTTTCACTCTTTTTATACGGCATTGTGGCAGTTCCTATTGATTTCCGGACATCACCTGAGATTATCGAGAGCATCATTGGCCAAACAAATCCTGCCGCTATTTTTATTTCGCGCATGCTCGACGAGTCTAAGCTACATACAAAGATATCTGCGCAATTTATCATTGAAGATCTTCTCGCACGGGCCAAGCCCGTCTCAGATACTGTTGAACCATTCCCCCTATGCACTGACCCAAACAGCCTTTGCGAGATTGTATATACATCGGGAACAACCGGAGTCCCTAAGGGAGTCATGATTTCGCAAAAAAATATTATCTCTAATCTGAAAGCGATCTACCCCATTATTCCCGACAAACACATCCATCACCACACAATCTCGATTCTCCCCCTGAGTCATATGCTCGAACAGGTAATTGGTCTGTTTGTGGCGATGACCATAGGATCATCGGTGACGTATATGACCCGCGTGAACACCTATCGTCTCAGAAAGGCGATGGTGGATGTGAGACCCACTTATCTTGTCTTTGTTCCTCAACTGCTCGCGCTTTTCTGGGCAAGGATAGAAGAAGAGGCGCGAAATCGAGGTAAATTTCAGACGCTCACCACTGCGCTGGTAATTTCAAAATACGTGCCTTCTCAAATAAGAAGGTTGCTTTTTCGCAATATCCATGCAGTTTTTGGCGGAAGACTAAGGTTCATTGGTTGCGGCGGCGCACCTCTTAATTATCATATTGGTAATAATTTTGTACATATGGGTTTCCGGATTTTGGAAGGCTATGGAGCAACAGAAGTCACTGCAATGGCTTCAGCCAACAACGGAGAGTTTGGGGTAGGTAACGTTGGTAAACCTGTGGAGGGGGTCCAGATCAAGCTAGATGAAAATGGCCAAATACTCATAAAAAGTGATTGCATCTCGCAAGGATACTATAACAATCCAGAAAAAACCCAAGAGGCCTTCCGTAATGGGTGGTACCACACGGGGGATATCGGGAAGTTTGCTGAGAATGGAGTCTTGCATGTGGTGGGCCGGGACTTTTTCAAAATTGTTCTTGCCAATGGCGAAAAGATCTATGTGGAAGATGTTGAAAAGACAATAATGAAGAATACCTCAATCAAAGATGTGTGTGTGATTGGGGTGTCAGATGGAACAGCAGATAAGATTCACGCCATCCTCATCCCCAAAGACTTTACTACTTTCGATGAAGAGGCTGTGATGAAAGAAATAAATACTCTCCTAGAATCCAAGCAACAAATCATGAGTCAATCGATATGGAAAGGAAATGATTTCCCCCGCACACCCACACTAAAGTTAGATCGTAAACTTATTAAAAAAATACTGTTCGAATCTGACAATTCAAAGGAGCAGATCGAGCACCTTATGCCAAAGGTTGCAGAATATCTTGATCTCAAAAGCATATTATCTTCCATAAGCAAGATAGATAAAACAAAGATCAGAGACGAGGATATTCTCGCATCAGATCTGGGTCTTGATTCGCTCGATCGTGGAGAATTAGTCGCCAGTATCGAAGAGCACCTAGGCGTGACCATCGATGCGGTGGCGATCAACTCAAAAACAACCGTGACTGATGTGTCGACAATGATCACTGAGGGCAAAAACACTGGACAGGAGATGTTTTATCGCACATGGCAATTCACCAGATGGGGAGAGTTGTTGCGGTTGATAGTCTTGCATCTTTTCTCTTTCCCAGTCCACTCGTATTTCGCGAAATTACAGATAACAAACAAAGAAAACTTGAAGCATCTGGCTCCTGGTTCTTTAATTGTTATGAATCATCAGGGTGTTGTTGACATTGCGTGTGTATGGCGACTCCTCGGGCATCGAGCAATTAAATCTATCTCGATTGCGCGCGACACATTGTGGGAGAACAAGTGGTTTGGGTATGCGATGGAAGTGGTCGCGGGGGCAGTACCGCTTGATCAAAGTGGTGGAGCGATGATACCGTTTTTGGCAAAGACGTGGGATTTGCTATCTGGTGGAAGATATCTCATTATGGCACCCCAAGGGAGAATCCAGAGGAGTGTGATGCAAGACAAATTCAAGGTCGGGGTTGGATTTATCGCACAAGAGCTTCAGTGTCCTGTTGTACCGATTAAACTCGTCGGATACGACGCAGTTTGGCCTGCACCACAAATAATGTTTAAGGATTTTAGGAGCATGATGCCAAAAAAGCGCGCCACAGTAGAGGTTATTGTGGGGACCCCCATAGACTACAGCTCGCTCCAAACTCCCGTTGAGATCGCCAATCTCATAGAAGAGAAGCTTCTCAAGCTTTGACTCCCCCATCTCAGGTAATGTATAATGAACCCGTTACTATTCCTTTGTTTTACTCTATGAAAATTCTCATCGCCTACGCTACGTTAAGTGGAAATACGCAAATGGTATCTGAGCACTTGGATGAATATCTGAAATCAAAAGGACACGAAGTTACTCTCATGAATCAGGACGATCTGGATGTTTCACACATGAATGAATATGAACTCGTATTCTTAAGCTCATCTACATGGGGCGATGGTGAACCAAACCCCACATCAGAGGTCTATATGCAAAAACTCAAAGATCATGCTGAGCCGTTTGGTACCGTTAAATTTGCTGTCTTTGGACTTGGCGACAGCAGCTATGCACACTATTGTGGGATTGTTGATAGATTTGTAGAACTTCTTAAGGAAAAGGGGAAAGATCCAGTGGTCGAGAGCTTCAAAATAGATGGGTACCCCGAAGATGCAGTGCTCACTGGTGTTGATGAGTGGGCTGAGAAAGCCATCGCAGCATGTGCGGCATAAGGAGCTCGCGTATACTCAGATACTGGCTCACCAAAGCAGCTCGCAGCTTTCCCTGGTGAACTCTTCAACTTTAGTTCTTGATATCTTGAATACACAAAGCGGAACATTTATGTGTCTGCCAATATCTGCAATAAGTTGACGAATATAGGTTCCAGATCCACAAGATACCCGCAATGTAAAGCGAGGAAGGGCTGTTTGGTCAATGTTTTTATGTAATACCGCTGTCCAATCTCGGATAATTTCTTCCTGTCTGAAGTCTCCCATTACACTCCGTATCGATTCAACGATATACCGTAACAGTACTTCATTCGTTATCGAATCCTCAGAGATTAATTCAATGGAGTCTATCTGCACCGTATGGATAGGTATCTCGACCTCGTGTAATCTATTTTGTCGTGCCCACCAATACAAAGGCTTGCCGCTGACCTTTGCGGATGAGTAGGCAGGATATTGTTGTTCAACTGGGCCAACAAATGAAGGCAACGATTCTCTCAGCCGGTCTACTTCATTAGAAATTCGTGATTGTTCGTTGTTATTTACTAATTTACCCATCAAGTCCCCAGTGTCCGTGCTAAATCCAACGAGAACACTTACCTCATACTCTTTATTGAAATGTTCATACACCCTCCGTCTTTTATTGGTGTCCCCCACCAATAAAAGCAAAACACCTTCTGCCATCGGGTCCAATCTGCCGGCATAACTAATTACCGCTGTGCTTTGTTCAGGGTGTTTCTGTTTATATTGTTCTACACATTCGAGTGGAGTCTTCCCCACAGGCTTATAGACAGGTATGAGATTTTGATAATCTATTTTGGTTATTTGCATTGTAAGTGAATTGTAAGGTATAATTTCGCATTCTTTCAAATTTATTTAATTTCCATGATCACATCAGTTAAAACAGAAATAGCAAAAAAAGTCGGTACTTACGATCTCTCCAAAGTTGAGAACGGATTTCTCATTGAGATGTTTAAGAACGAAGATAAGACTGAAGTTTATATGAGTTGCGCTAAGCCAGGTGCATTTAAAGGATATCATCTGCACCGTGTCAGAGCAGCGAGATATATATGTGTGAAAGGGAAAATGAAGATTATACTTTATGTCGACGGAAAACGAGAAGAACATATACTGACAGAGGAAAATCTTACTCGTCTGTATATCCCGCCCAACATACCGACAGGACTTCAGAATATCGGAGATACAGATGGATGGCTCGTAAACTATCCTGACCCCGCTTACGATCCCTCATTAAAAGACGAACAGGTAGACTTTACCCAAGAAGAGCTTGATTCTGGAGAGTATAGGAAGAAACTATGATCTGAACACTTCATAGCGCTTAACTTTGCGCCTTGTTATTTCATCAATGTACCAATGGTGGGGATCGAACCCACGACCTGTCGCTTATGAAACGACTGCTCTAACCGCTGAGCTACATTGGCTTGTTTTTGTGCTAAAATTATAGCATATGACTGCCCCGCTCCTATCGATAAATATCGTTTCGTACAACACCAAAGACATAACGCTTCAATGCTTGCGGTCCATCGAGAAATCGATATCTACCCGATGGCTTACGGCTCACCCACGAAAAGACATTGAGGTTATTGTGTTTGATAATGCGTCGACTGACGGGTCTACTGACGCCATTGATGAGCTAAAGAATTCGTTCTGTGTGCCTCTTCGACTCATTCGAAACAAAGAAAATATTGGGTTTGGGAAGGGTCATAACAGAGCTGCTGCCGGGTCGGCGGGCGAGTTTCTCTTTCTCCTCAATACAGACACTATTGTCCTTGCGGACGGCCTTGCGAGCTTTATGGAGTCCTTCCTTGCAGTAAATACGCCCGGAGTTGCCGACTATAAGAACCTAGTGCAACGTACGACAGAAGATTATCGTATCCACTTCGCGGGACCAAAACTACTCAACACCGACATGTCACCGCAGCCGTCATGTGGACCATACTACAGCCTACCAGTCATCTTTGGGACTCTATTCTTGCGTGGGGACTATTGGGGATTGACCCGATATTCTCCGAGCTCTGCCCAAAAAGTTGATTGGGTTTCAGGTGCCTGTATTCTCTGCAAAAAGACAGACTTTCAGGAAATCGGTGGGTTTGACGAGGATATCTTTATGTATATGGAGGAAATAGAGCTTTTGTTGCGTGCTCGCAAAAAGGGTATGGAGGTGTGGTTTATCCCGACCGCACACATCATCCATCTGGGTTCAGCGTCAAGCAACAAGACATATCCCATACTGCAGGTATACCGTGGGTTTTTGTATCTATACAGCAAACATCACCATGTCCTAAAGCTCCGTATGGTACAATGGATGCTTGCGTTCAAGGCACATCTTGCTATGCTTATTGGGAGGCTATTTAATAGACCCAACGTAGTTTCGACCTATCATCAAGCATTGCAAATTATTACTGAAGTTTAACCTCATTTTGTATGAAAAAGATCATTGAGATATATGACCGCCATGTACTTCTTATCTTAACATTCCTCTTTCTCATCATTATTCCTCTATACCCAAAAATTCCCTTCATTCAGATACACGACACCTATATTTCTATCCGACTTGAAGATTTCTTTGTCGCTATTGCAAGCATTCTTTTTTTTGTCCAGGCACTGCGCAGAAAGGTGCGATGGAATAAAACCATGGTCATCCTATTTGTGGCTTTTTGGTCTGTGGGGTTCATATCTCTTGCGTTCAACATTTTTGTGAGCAAAATAATAATTTTCCGTAACATTGGGCTCCTCCACACGCTCCGTCGTGTCGAATACATGTTGCCTTTCTTCATTGCGTATGCAGCGATTAGAAACGAATTATCGTACCTAAAAAATTCCAATCAAGCCAATATCGTTCTGAGAAAAGTATTCGATGGCGTGTTTTGGGTTGTCTTGCTTGTTTGTTTGTATGCTCTTGGTCAAAAGACCTCCCTGCTCTTCCAACCCGTGAGAGATGTCTTGCAGTGGATGTCGATCAATAGTTACGGAGTCATGAAGGATATTGCTTATTTTTTCTTCAGGTTTTTCGACTTTCCCGCAGTCCAAACGATGAATGCAGAGTTCGCGAAGGGTCACTTCCTAAACCTTACTCCGGAGTCACGCGTTTCGTCTACTTTTGCAGGGCACTACGATCTTGCCGCCTTTCTCGTATTCTTTTTGCCACTTATCGCCAGCAGCATTAGTTACACCAAACATAAAATACGAAATTCTCTCATATATGTCGTAAGTATTCTGACGCTCATTCTCACTGCGTCCCGTGCATCTTTTGGGGCTTTTGCAGTTTCCATAACTCTTTACTTTATGTACACCAAAAAATGGAAAGGGCTTGTGCTCACTCTGATAATAACGACAATCCTTTTATTCGCAAATAAAGACATGACGCAACGATTTATGGATATGTTCCAAAAGAGGAGAGTATTTGAGAATGTACAGACAGGAGTGGAGATAATAGACCAAGAAATCGTAAGTACCGAGTTGCCCGCAGGGAGCCAATTCGTGGTGCAAGGCAAGTCTATACCTGTCGCCACGGCTCAAGACAGACAAGATTTGCAGCAGCAATTGGTCAAAAAAGAGAAAGAAGAAGCGCGAAAGAGTGGGAGGACTCTTACAGATGAAGAGGCATTGCGTATTGTGAACCAAAAATACAAAGAGTTCCAAAATTTTATTGCAAAAGATGTGATCGCAGGAGATACGTCATTGGCTACTCGTACTCAGGTTGAGTGGCCTCGCGCGTGGAAAGCCTTCTTAGCTAACCCGATATTAGGCACCGGCCCAAGCTCGATAACCGAAAGCACTGACGGAGACTATTTCCGCTGGTTTGGCGAAATGGGGCTCGCAGGAGGGGGATTGTTTGTCGGCATACTTGGATATATCTGGCTCACGGTATTTCAGGCAATACCGAAACTGAAAGAACACAGACTTTTACTTTTGGGTTTCTGCGCAGGACTCATTGCCCTCCTCGTGAATGCCACACTTATAGATGTGTTTGAAGCTTCAAAAGTCGCCTTCACTTTCTGGGTTATTAGTGGGATATTCATTGCAGTCGTAGATAATGCAGGATAAAGAGAGCTTTGCACACCTCGTCTGTTCCTAATAATCATATGTCAACTATAAAAAAACATCATGTGCCAGATTTAATTATTTTAGGTTGCATCCTGCTTATCGCGCTCGCTTTTCGATCATACAAGCTGACCTCTCCACTTATCGAATTCCATAGCTGGAGACAGGCAGACACTGCCGCGGTTGCGCGCAATTACGCACGGGATGGGATTAATTTATTGTTGCCAAAATACGATGACGTTTCTCCCCTCCAAACAGGAGTAGATAACCCAAATGGATATCGGATGGTTGAGTTTCCGTTGTATAACGCAGTGGTTGCTGTTTTTTATCGGCTTGTTCCGGCATTGAATATCACTATCTGGGGTAGGCTTATTAGCCTACTAGAGTCGCTTGTCATCATTAGTTGTGTGTATGCGATCGCAAAACGAGAAATGAATAGACTCGCCGCTGGTGTAGCTAGTCTTGTTTTCGCGATTATGCCATTTTTCGTTTTTTACACCCGCGCCATACTCCCCGAAACGATGGCAACCATGTTGGTGATGATTAGCGTGTATGCAGTCTACACCAAGCAGTCGTGGCAGCGGAGTTTGCTGTCACTTGTCGCCTTTAGTCTCGCAGTGCTTGTCAAACCTACTACTATTTTTTATGGACTGGCTATCGCCTACCTATTGCTTCGCACACAGCCCCTCAAAGTCAAAAATATCAGCCTGAGAATTGGCGCTATAGCTCTTGCTCTCATCCCGCTTGGCTTGTGGAGGTGGTATATTCAAGGATACCCCGAGGGAATTCCTGCCAGCGCATGGCTCATTACTAGCGTAAGTACGGGAGGAGCAATGTATTCGATATTTTTCCGTCCTGCTTTTTTCCGATGGATCTTTTATGAACGACTCGATATTCTTATCCTGGGGTCCTACAACCTAGTGCTCTTTATCAATGGATTACTCGCGCGCACAAAAACACTCCTTCCTCTAGCCTTACTTGCTTCTTCTGGGGCATATGTTTTCACGTTCCAAGGTGGTAACGTACAGCATGAATACTACCAGATCCTCATACTGCCAACCGTAGCATTGTTCGTTGGTTTTGGTGCAGCTCAATTAGTCAAAGTAGCACATAATCGGACATATAAGATTGCAGCTTACGTAATCATCGGATGTGCCATCGCCGCGGGTTGGTTTATCTCATGGGACAAAGTGCACCACTACTACTACTCACTGAGTGACATTCCCCAATTTGCAAAAATCGTCCAGACATTCACAAAACCAACCGACCGCATTGTGGTCGACACTGCTGGAGACACAACCGCCCTCTATGCGTTTGACCGAAAAGGCTCTCCTGGTATTTATAGTAAAGTTGAGGTTATGAAAGAAAAGGGATATGGATATGTTTTCACCTACAACCACACCACTGCAGACAGTCTTCAGAAAGACGATCCTACGATCAAACGTATTTTTGAGAATGATCGATTTATCTTATTTAAGCTATGAGAATTTTGATGCTTACTCCATACTTGCCCTATCCTCCCGCGTCAGGTGGACAGATCCGCACCTACAATCTCCTCAAGCACCTTAGTAAATCCCATGAAATAACATTGGTGTGTTTGTATAAACGAGAAGAAGAGCGTCAACACGCAGAGCAACTAAGAACCTATTGTAAGGACATATTCCTCTGCAAGCGCCCCGAGAAGCCTTGGCAACTTACCACAATACTGAAGGCGATCTTCGGTCTTCTGCCCTTTCTCATTGTCCGTAATTACTCACCAGAAGCGGCGAGCACGGTGCAGAAGCTACTGCGAGAACAAACGTTTGATGTGATTCATGCTGAAACATTTTATGTCATGCCTCACATTCCTCAGACTTCAATACCGACTATTTTGGTTGATCAAACCCTCGAATATCGAGTATATAAGCATTTTATTTCTAAACTCCCCTGGTATCTTCATCATCCGCTCAGGCTCGACACATTTAAACTCAAATATTGGGAGGAGCACTATTGGAATCATGCACAGCTCGTAGCTGCTGTTTCGAAGACAGATGCAGAGGCTATCCACATGCTTGCCCCCAACATCAAACCCGTAGTGATTCCCAACGGAGCCAGCGACGACATGTTTGTCGAAAAACCAATTATAAAAAATAGTGAGGGAGTTACAAATCTTTTGTTTGTTGGGAATTTCGCTTGGCTTCAGAATACTGAGGCAGCAAAATATCTGATAGAAGAAATCCTGCCGCTCTTGAAAAATAAACTCTCGAACTATCGTCTTACAGTCGCTGGTCAGAAAATTCCTGATAGTTTTACGAATCTTAAGGACACCCATATTCATTGTGTTGATCTCGAAGGGTCTGATAACGAAACCGTCCGAGATATCTATACGAATGCCAGTATATTTGTTGCCCCCATATTCGGACCAGGTGGTACCCGGCTCAAAATTCTTACCGCCATGGCAACTCATTTGCCTGTGGTAACCACATCTACAGGTGCAGAAGGTCTCTATCTTGCACATACAGAAAGCGTTATGCTGGCCGAAGATCCAAAGGGTTTTGTGGAGAGAATTGTTGCTCTTGCCAATGATCAAGAGATGAGAGAGCGCGTAGCAAATAACGCATATTCCATCGCTCGCACATCGTTTAGTTGGGAGTCAATCACCAAGACACTTGTAGAGTCATACCAATCTATTATCAACAAACATTAACAGACGTATGCATATTGGGATCGACATATCGCAAATAGTGTACGAGGGCACAGGTGTCGCACGCTTCACTTATCACCTGATAAAAGAAATCTTGAACAAGCCATCCCTACATACGTGGACATTCTTCTTTTCGTCTCTCAAAAATGAACTCAATGCAGATATCCTCCAAGAGATACAAGCGAGTGAGCACCAACTTATTCGATGGTATGTCCCTCCTCGCCTGCTTTCGGTGCTTTGGAATGAGTCGAAATGGAGAAATCATGCACCGATTCCTAACAAGTTTGACCTTTTTATCTCTTCAGATTGGACCCAACCACCCGCAAAGATAGCTCAACACCGTGCTACCGTAGTACATGATCTCGTGTTTAAAAAGCTTCCAGAGACTGTCGATCCTCTTATCTTATCTACACAAAACAAGCGGCTTGCTCATGTGGTGAGCGAATGTGATCTTGTCTGGTGCGACAGTAAATCTACCGCTACCGACCTTAAGGAATTCTATCCCGATATTAAGGGTACAGTGAAGGTCAACTACCCGGGTGTGGTTGCTCCCATAATGCAAGAATCCAAACCATTCCCGTATGTTTTCAAACCTCAAGAGTATTTCTTTGCAGTTGGGAAGATAGAACC
>JAGOLU010000073.1 GCA_017993865.1 Candidatus Woesebacteria bacterium | reverse complement strand
ATAAGATTGGAGATATTGATGACGGTGATACGCAGCTCGACTGGATGGAACAAGAGAAAGAGCGTGGTATCACAATCGTGTCTGCTGCTACTACAACATTTTGGAAAGACTACAGATTTAATATTATTGATACCCCTGGACACGTAGACTTCACAGCCGAGGTGGAGCGATCTCTCCGTGTTCTCGACGGTGGCATCGTGGTGTTTGACGCCGAAGAAGGAGTACAATCACAATCTGAAACCGTGTGGCGACAGGCAGATAAGTACAAGGTTCCAAGGTTGGTCTTCATAAACAAAATGGACAAGCTTGGTGCGGATTTTGAGGCTACTCTTAATGAAATTCGAGACAGGCTCGGATGTGTACCAGTTGCCATAACCTATCCTATCGGTAAGGAATCTGACTTTGTGGGTGTCGTGCACCTGCTAGACATGAAGACCATAATATACGACAAAAAAGAAGATGGAACCGACTACACCATAAGCGAAGAAATCCCCGAAGATCTGAAAGAGAAAGTGGCAGAGTTCAGAGCTAAGCTTATCGAGAGAGTGGCAGAAACTGACGATATTCTTCTTGAAAAGTTTCTCGCTGGATCTGAAATTAGTACCGATGAACTCAAAGCAGCGATTCGCAGAGCGACCATTGCATATAAAATCATCCCTACTTTTGCAGGTTCATCTCTTCGCAACAAAGGTGTACAACCAGTCCTTGATGCAGTGATAGATTTCCTTCCATCCCCCGCCGATCTTGGAAAAATAACCGGAGGACATCTGCACGACGAGACCAAAATCGAACAGAGACAACTGACTCCAGATGAAAAATTCTCAGCATTAGTTTTTAAAATTCAACTTGATCCGCATGTAGGGAAACTAACCTATACACGCATCTATTCAGGAACACTCGAGTCTGGGAGCTATGTATTCAATGTCAACCGCAACACAAACGAACGTGTGTCACGTATTATGCTTATGCACGCCAACTCACGCGAAGAAGTAGATAAGGCCTATGCAGGAGAGATCGTCTCACTTGTCGGACCCAAAGATTCGAGAACAGGAGATACATTAGCAGACGAAAACTTCCCACTACTCCTTGAACAAATATCGTTCCCCGAGCCAGTTATCTCTCTCGCAATTGAACCCAAAACAAAAGCCGACCAAGAAAAATTGGGTATGTGTCTCGCACGTCTTGCCGAAGAAGATCCAACCTTCAGAGTGAAGGTTAACCACGAAACTGGCCAAACTATTATGTCTGGTATGGGAGAACTGCATCTTGAAATTCTTGTTGATCGCATGAAGCGAGAGATGAGTATGGATGCAAGTGTTGGAAAACCACAAGTCGCATACAAAGAATCGATACAAAAAGCAGCGAGAGCAGAGGCAAAGTATGTGAAACAAACGGGAGGTCGCGGACAATATGGTCACTGCATTGTATCGGTCAAACCTCTTGCTCGAGGTGAAGGCTTCAAATTTGTAAATGCGGTGAAGGGTGGACATATTCCTAACGAATACATTGGTTCAGTGGAGAAAGGTGTTAAAGAAGCTATGGAGAAGGGAGTTTTGCTCGGGTACCCCGTTGTCGACTTAGAGCTCACACTCGAAGACGGCTCATATCATGAGGTTGACTCATCAGATATTGCGTTTAAAATAGCTGGTTCCATGGCTTTTACTGATGCTGCCAAAAACGCAGGCGTCTCTATTCTCGAGCCTATCATGAAACTTGAGGTCACTGTCCCCGATGAATTTATGGGAACAGTGATTGGAGACATTTCATCTAAGCGCGGTAAAATACTGGGGTCAGAGAAGCGAGGGAGGGCCACGCAGATCAAGGCATATGCTCCACTCGCTGAGCTTTCTGGATATGCGACTTCTCTTCGATCCCTCACCCAAGGACGAGGTATATTCTATATGGAGCCAAGTCATTACGAAGAAGTCCCTAAGAGCATTGTTGCGGAAATGCAAGAAAAGTAACGCGCCCGATGCTTTGGTAAGGCGACTGTGCACGAGTCATCCTAAATTTGTTGGGGAATCACTTTCTTATATATACTATACTTGATGAACATTCTTGTTATTTCAGATCTCCATCTCGATTCACACTTTGAACCCAAGAGATACAAGCGTCTGTGTGAACTCATTTCTGAGTCAAATCAGGTCATTATATGTGGTGACTTTTGGGAAGGTCATGGTATGGACTTTGACGACTTTCTGAAAACTCAATGGGTCGACCTCTTCCCACTCTTGAAATCCAAAAACACCGTGTATGTCTTCGGTAATCACGATAGGAGAGATCGTTCTGATGAGCGTATATATCAATTCTGTGACACGGCAACAGAACAATATAAAGCCGTAGTCGGGGACGTTCACTACATCTTTGAACATGGGAATCGACTTTCCCCCAAGATTGACGCTATTTTAGGTATAAGAAAAGCAAATCCCATATATTTCGCGATTAGTGAGTGGGTCCAGCTCGCTTTTGTGAAACTCTTTGGTATCAAGGGGTTTTGGATTATGTTCTATGGTCAAAATGAGAAGATTAAAGCCGCGAGCGCTCAAGAGTTTGGACATCTTGGAAACTATATGTACGTATGTGGACACACAGACTGCGCAGAAATCGACCTTCCCCGGCATTTTGCAAACAGCGGACTCTGTAAATATGGGTATATTCAATATCTCACGATAGAGAAAGATGGAGGTGTTGAGTTGCATATGGAAACGTATAAATAAGCGATCGTTTCTTACGCGACGCACTTCCACAATGGGCATTGTGGGCATGTCTTACAACGTGCCGGACAATAATCTCGGCCATACTGAATGAGTCTAAGCGGAAATGTGTCCCACTCGTCTCGCGGAACAACCTTCATTAAATCTTTCTCTATTTTGACAGGATCTGTATGTTTGGATAGTCCATATTTCTGGGATAATCGGATCACATGAGTGTCGACCGCTATGCCCTCGGGTTTGTGCCAGAGCTCACTCATGACCACATTCGCACTCTTCCTTCCGACACCAGGTAACGTGGTGAGGTCGTCAAGCGTACGTGGAACTTTGCCCTCAAAGATTTCTACCATGATTTGCGCCGACTTAACAATATTTTTCCCCTTCGTTTTGTACAGATTGATGGAAGATATAGCTCGCTGAAACTCTTCGATACTTGCATTCGCTATAGATTGAATAGTGGGATATGTCTTAAATAATGCGGGGGTGACTTTGTTTACCTGAGCATCGGTTGTTTGCGCCGACATAATAACTGCAAAAAGAAATTCGTAATCGTGTGCATGAGTGAGCGGGCTATGAATGCGAGGATACAAAGAATTGAGAAGTTTACGTATGCAAGTGGCACGTTTTTGACGAGGAGATATTTTCATGATACCTGTGCAAATGACAATAATTGAGTATTGATCCTTCATTCTGAATGAATCTGCCTTACCAATCCTTCCTTCACCAGCGCATCCCAAATCCGGCGTTCTCTTGGTGATGTTATGGTCGCATTCCCCTTTTGCAAATAAGCCCTTAGTAATGCTCCGCGAACCTGTCTATCTGACCCTTCAAATGACAGCTGTCTCACGTAGTGTTTGCTCCTCTTGTTTGGGTTCTCTACTACCGAAGCTAAATAGCTTCCATAATCCATAAGCGCCCAATACCACTCCCTGAAAGAAATAGTTTTAGAGCGTTCTATGGAGTCTAAGCATTTCTCCAATACTTTGGTTACATCTCTATCATCCACCCTGATTTTACCAGGATAGAAATGAAACAGTATCGATCTACGAATATTGGTCTCAATGAATTGGGTTTTTTTGTTAAACGCAAAAGCAGCGATCGATCCCGCAGTAGCGGGGCCTATCCCTGGCAACGACTCGAGCTTCTTTGTGTTCCGAGGTAATTTACCCTGATAGGTACCGACTATCTCCTGAGCCGACAACCATAGATATTTTGCTCTTCGATTGTACCCCATCCCTTGCCAAACTCGCAAAACATCCTCGAGTGATGAAGATGCTAAAGAAATAAAATGAGGAAATGCCTGCAAGAAAACGGGGTATTTCAACAGCACACGAGCCACTTGCGTCTGCTGTAGCATCACCTCTGAGACAAAGATAGAATACTCCGTGGTGTCGCGTCTCCATGGCATATCGCGTCCATGACTGCGGTAGTACTGGACCACCATTTGCACAAACTTGGAGATAGATTTTTTTTGATGCATGGCTAGTATTTTACCCTAACGTAGCGACCTGTTCCAAACAAAGTGTGCGTTGTTTACCTTGTGGGGTTGAAGCTCACCATATACACCCAATCTCAACTGTCTCAGGTCGAATATCCGCTAATTCGTTCAAAATGTCACCACATACGGTATTTAGCCCTGCACTTGGAGTTGCTTCCGGTGATCGCAATCGACCAGCGAGGGAAGACTGTTTCTTCTCGAGGCAGATTTTTAGGTTATTGAGGCGCTCGCACGCTGTGGCGCCTCCTACAGTATTCGCGCCGAGTTCAAGGGGATTGGTGGGGTTGGCCGTGGGGAGTATATATACCCCATCGGCATTCTTAGGGAGGTAGATCGCGATTGTGGGAGTAAGCTTCGTGCTGGGCGCACTTCCTATTGCACTCTCTACCCCGATGTTAGTCTGTGTGTCTGAGTTTGTGAGGATCCTGCGCACAGTGAAGGCGCTCAAAGCAGCGCATATCACAACGATGGTTCCTAGGAGAAGGTAGTGTTTGAATTTAGACATATGATAATAATACCAGGAATCCATCGAACTATTATCCCAAAACAGCCTGTTTCACTTCAGCATAGTTTCAGCATATACGAGCTATACTACCACTATGCGAATATTATTGGTCGAAGATGAACGACGCATTGCACAATCAATTAAAAAGGGGCTTGAACAAGAGCGCTATGCGGTTGATGTGGTTTTTGA
>JAGOLU010000072.1 GCA_017993865.1 Candidatus Woesebacteria bacterium | reverse complement strand
GAAAATGTCTTGGTGGCACTCAAAGTGAAAAACGTACCGACCCAATTTCATAAAGCTGAAGTCATGAATACCTTAAAAAGTGTTGGTCTCGTAGAAAAGGCTACGGAATTCCCCATTCAATTATCTGCAGGAGAACTTCAGCGTGTCGCCATAGCACGAGCCCTCGCTGGAGACCGAAGAATTATCCTCGCCGATGAACCAACGGGTAACTTAGATCCTAAAACGACATGGGATGTCATGAAGCTTTTTGTAACGCTTTCCGACCATAGGACAATTATCATTGCCACTCATAACGTAGACGTGGTAGGTAGTTTGAAAAAACGCATCATCAAACTCGATCAGGGACAAATAGTAGACGATCGTACACACGGAAATTCATAATCTTTTTTCTTATGAGAGACATCCTAAATAACATTCGAAGAACTCCGTTCCAATCCATAAGTGTCTTTCTGTTGCAATTATTTGGCGCGTTTCTCCTCCTGGTATCACTTACTGCAGCAGGATTTCTTATGTCGATATTTAACAGAGTCGAGGTACAAATCCCTGTCATTGTGTATTTCAATCCTTCCACTCCCGAGAGTGACATTCTACGCATCCGTGAGAATCTTATGAAATCAGCTAAAATTAGCACCATCGATTATGTCGATAAACAAAAAGCATTCAATTTCTATAAAGAACAAAATAAAGACAACCCACTGCTGCTAGAAATGACAAGTGCAGACAACTTCCCCGCATCTTTATACATCCAAGCTAAGCACCCCGAATATCTCAATGAGACCTCTAACTACCTCAAAACAGAAAAGGGTGTAGACGAGGTCCAGTTTGAAAAAGAAACAGTAGATAGACTCATTACCATTACGAAAGCATTGAGAGTAAGCATCATCGTGCTCGCAACCTATCTTGCGCTGATGACCTTTATCACATTGGTCACTATGGTAATGTTTAAGATTGCTTTGCGCAAAGATGAGATCGAGCTCAACCAACTCCTTGGAGCGACATCTGGCAAAATATCGAAGCCATTCTTTGATGAGGGCATCTTCCTTTCGCTACTCTCTTCCATGGCAGCGTGTGGGCTTTTTGGAGGACTCTTGTTTGTGATTCGCGAATCATTCACCGGATATCTCACCGGGATTGACACGCTCTCTCTTACGATACAAAGCATGGTCATACAAGTGTGGCCGATACACTTGGTCACCGTAGGCGCACTCTGCGGAGTTGTTCTGCTCTATGTTGTGCTTATTGCAGTGCTCGCCACCAGAGTCGCCACCCGAAAATACTTCCAGTAATGCATTGCTATTCTTGTCTTGCAGATAAGGAGAAAATATGGTACGTTGATCGTATGTCTGTACTCGTATCTATTCTGTTGTCTGTGATGGTGCTGTTTATGCCGCTATTTGGACTAGCGAATGCACAGACAGAAACACCAACTCCTACCATCGCGGCAGATTCGGTGGTAAACAGCGAAAAGAGTAAACTCGAAAGTAAAATTATCGAGTACCAACTTAAACTTGAGGAAACGCGCAAGCAACGCAATACGCTCGCTAACCAAATGGAGTACCTAGATACTCAAACATACGTGGCTCAGTTGCGCATTCAAGAGACAGAAGAGAAGATTGAAACAGTAGAAAAAGAAACGATAATACTCACCAATCGTATTGATACTCTTGATACCCGACTAGACGAGCAATGGCGATTGTTCCTCGCCACAACCTACGAGACCTACAAGCAGCGGAGAGCCACGCTCATAGATCTTTTGTTAAACTCTCAAACCGCAAGTGAGATGTTGAATTCAGTCAAATATCATTCTCTGGCTCAAAGCAATCGACAACGATTGTTGATCCAAACGCAAGAGACCAAGCTTAATTTCGAAGAAGCCAAGCAGCTCAGAGAGAAAAGAAAGATTGAGCTGACTGAGTTACAAGATGTTTTGGATTCCCAAAAGGCCGAACTGGAGCAACAACAGAAAGCGAAGAAGATACTCATTACCGCAACCCAAAATAGAGAGAACGAATATCAAAGCATCATCTCAGAAGCACAGCGCCAGCTTTCTGCCTTCAAGAGTTTCTTCGTCTCTACTGGCACAAATGTAGTGTCTGCCAATGCACTTGGCACGGGAGAAGGTGGGTGGTACTACTCTCAGCGTGACGAACGATGGGCTGGGATGCGCATGGGCGATTCGGGTGAGACAGTGTTGGATGTCGGATGTTTCATAAGCTCTCTCGCCATGATGCTTAAGTTCTATGGCAATGACATCAACCCCACATATTTTGCGAGCAGTGCCAGATACTTCTATGGTGGCCCTGCATCGGGGTGCTTCCCTACATCGTACCCCACTGCGTATGCATGTGTGCCAAACACATTTAACGGCTCTTGGCCCAACGGCCTCAGGTTTCACGAAATAACATTCGGAGAGATAGATGGATACTTAGAACGAGGTGTTCCCGTAATGACTTCCGTAAGGAACCAAGGTCACTATGTCGTCTTGAAAAAGAAAGTAGGCACAGACTATATTATGAACGATCCAATATACGGCCCGGACTTGAAGCTGGGTGATTACTATAGCATGTCAGGAAGATATACGGTATTTGAATAGAAGTGTTACATATTCGAATCGCTTCTGTATCTTATGTCTCATCAGATGAGCACGATAAGCTTGATTTCATCTCCGGAACACTCACCTCTCACTCGCCAATTATTTTATTTCACGCTTTTCGTCACTCTATTTCTTACCATCCCAAACGTAATATTTGGTCAAGTAGTCATTAACGAATTTGATGTCAATGTAAGCCCTCAAAAAGTTGAATTGCTTAATGTGTCAAATCAGGCTGTTGATATAAGTGGCTGGTATCTTGATGATAACGGAGGTACAACGTATCTTACCATTCCCGCCCAACCACCTCTCGCTCCCGGATTCTGCACAGTGATGCAAGGCTCGATGAACTTAAATACTGCATCTAGTGATACCATTAGGCTGTTTGATAGTTCCGTACCCCCACCTTCTCCGTCTCCAAATTTAATAGACAGCTATACCTATACGCAACTCACCACCTCTGGCAATAGTTACGCACGAAACCCTGATGGGAGTGGTTCGTTTGTCTTTCTCCCTAATTCATTTGGGTACACCAACGGCGGTAATATCAACTGTATCCAACTGACTCCCACGCCCACCATTACGCCCATACCTACTCCCTCCCTAACCCCCACAGTTTCCGTCACCCCCACCACTACCCTAACTCCAAGCACCACTCTCACCCCCACCCAAACTCCAACCCCCACTCCCACATTCACGAACACACCTACCCCCATTCCACAACTATTTATATCCGAAGTCATGGTAAACCCGAACGCAGGCAACGAGTGGGTCGAATTGTACAATGCTTCCAACGATGCATATGTGGCCCAAGGATGGTCAATAGATGACGTGATTAACGGTGGAGCGTCGCCAGTGCTATTCAACGCAACAATACCTGCCCATGGCTATATTGTCGTGGAAATGTCCAACGCTGTGTTTAACAACACCGGAGATAGTGTGAGGCTCATCGACAGTGGGCAGCATGAGATTGAAGTTTTCATCTATAACACATCCCAAGTAGACCTATCTTGGGGTAGGTCGTCTTTTGATTCGATCTCATTTTGTTTGCAAGCATCCAGCAGGGGAAGTACAAATAATTCGTGCATTGATCCGCCAAGCCCCCCTACCACAACCCCAACCTCCATTTCGTCGGGTGCAACAACGCCCACCCCTACACAGGTGCCCCCAAACAATATCTACCTCTCAGAGCTGTATGTCAACACAAACTCAGGGGAACATGAGTGGATAGAGTTGTATAACGACAATCGTTACACAGTGGAGCTAGCCAACTGGAAAGTGAGAGATGCTTCAGACCAAATAATTGCAACCATTAACATGACGCTTGACGCTTACAGATATGGTGTGGTTGAGCTCACGAGCGACCGTATGAATAACACCAACGAACAGATCTATCTCTTAAATCCATCTGGCGTGACAATGGATAGCTTTACCTACGAAACTTCAGAAAAAGGTGTTAGTTGGGGTAGGTCCACGAGCAACTTTTCTTCATGGTGTTTACAAAGTCCATCCAGAAGTGCATACAATTACTCTTGTATCTCTCAGCCAACCACTACTCCAATCTCATCTGGTGGCACCAATTCCACCCCTACCCCAACCACCCGACTCAGCGTGGGAAGCCAGAAATCGACTGGCGCAAGCAATGCCGTGCTTGGATCATCATCAATCCGCACTGATATTGATGGTAACATAGCTGTTAATTTCACTCCGCAATTTGACTCCCAAACCTTAGAGAAGGATCCACCGACCACCACAGACAGCCTCCCTGAACGTGTCTCGTTTACAGAACCCAAAAGTATAAATCAGTTTTTACTCTACCTATTTATTATTGGTATATGTATGATTGGGGGAGGATTTCAAATAGCAAGACTATGGACACTCTATCAAAACTCTTCTCCCGTCTACCCCGATATGTTTGGATAATGCTGTCCGTCGCGTGGATGACTTTCATATTCTTCCTTTCCAGCCGCCAAAGAATTGCTGTGAGCGAGCAATACTGGACAAATTTTATGGTATTTAAGTCTCTCCATGTGATCGAATATGCGATATTGTCAATGTTAAACACCATGGCCCTGATCAAGAACACAAATGGAATTACTATGAAGACAGCTGCATTGTATGGCGCTATTTTGGCACTCGTGTACGCTATTAGTGATGAGACCCATCAGTCGTTTGTTCCAACCAGAACAGGGCAACCCCAAGATGTGCTTATTGACTCTATAGGAATCTTTTCTGTATACTGGTTCATAACACAGTATGAAAAAAATAAAAAAGGCCCTACGACACCTCTTCGTCCCAGGACACCATAACAACCATCACCCAGCCTCTCTCTCACACACCGCACTTACCGCGTATTT
>JAGOLU010000071.1:3677-4968 GCA_017993865.1 Candidatus Woesebacteria bacterium | reverse complement strand
CAGTCTCATTCACCTTAAATACCACCGAACCAGGCCCACCGAGCACCATTGATGTCTCTGATATCTCAGTGAAAAGCCAATCACAGTGGAAAATGACGGTATCTTGGCTTGTGCCAGAGCTCAATGGTGGTGTCGTTGAGACATATCAGATATACCGATCTATCGATGGTGTGGACTTCACCAAAATCGCCTCAACATCTGGCACCGCCTATGTAGATACTGGGTTGTCACAGCAAACATATTACTACAAAGTCAATGCGTGCGATATTGTCCAAAAGTGTGGGGCATTCACAGATGTGGTTGACCTATACCCAACAGGCAAGTTTACTGAACCGGCGAACTTAGTATCGGGCCCAACAGCCAGCGATGTCACTACCAAAAAAGCAACCATATCGTGGGGTACAGATAGAGCATCAGACTCTAAAGTCCAATATGGGACATCTTCTGAAAACTACTTTACTGAAGAGCCTTCTAATTCAACACAGATCACTGCGCACGAGATAACACTTAACAACTTATCACCAGGCACAACGTATCATTACAAAGCCAAATGGACAGATAGTGATGGAAACACCGGCGAATCCGATGAAGATTCATTCACTACTGAGCCTGCCCCAACAATCAAAGATGTCGCTGCAACCAGAGTGGGCATCGACACGGCGTACATCACTCTTACCGTGACCGGAGGGACACGAATTAAATTGTATTATGGTGATTCTGCAGCGTTCGGATTCATCAAAACAACCTCAGTCGGGACGGCAGAGACAACCGAGCTTATTGAACTAGACGAGCTCGAAGACGACACCAAATACTACTTTAAGGTGAATGGAGTAGATTCAGATGGAGTAGAGTACGACGGCACAACTCTGAGCTTTACAACACTTCCTAGACCAAAAGTATCTGATGTTCGAGTGCAACAGATTGTAGGCACAGCCCAGCCTGCGGTTCTTATCTCATGGACTTCAAATACTCCTGTTTCTTCTATTGTCACCTATTATCCCACCACAAACCCGTCGAGTGTCCTTGATGAGGTGAGTGTCGAGCTAACTGCGGGCGCGCATCAGATGGTTTTACGGGGACTTTTCCCTGAAACAGCTTACTCTTTGGTAGTGAGTGGTCGTGACAAGGCAGGGAATGAAGCGCAATCTGATAAACAAAATTTTACGACAGCTACAGATACTCGACCTCCGCGAATTACCAATATGAAAATAGAGTCGAGTATAACAAAAGCAGTCTCTGGAGGAAATGAGAAGCTTGCCCAACTTATTGTATCATGGACGACTGACGAGCC
>JAGOLU010000071.1:0-3577 GCA_017993865.1 Candidatus Woesebacteria bacterium | reverse complement strand
GACAGACAGGAAGGTCTTGGTCGACGCGAAACACATTTGCAAAAGCTTTTACGCGGGTACTGAAGAAACCCAAGTCCTTAAGGATCTTTCGGTACAGATTTATTCTGCAGATTTTCTGATCATTGTGGGACCTTCAGGATCAGGGAAGTCCACTCTTCTTCATATATTGCTCGGTCTAGAAATTCCCACCAGCGGGGAGCTTAACTTCTTGGGCACAGATTTATACAAAGATACTACTGAAGATATTCGTAGTGAGTTTAGGAAACAACATATCGGAATGGTATACCAGCAACCCAACTGGATCAAATCGATGAGTGTGCTCGAAAACATTGCATTCCCACTCATTCTTCGTGGGTATCGAAAAGACCTCGCAGAAGAAATAGCCTTAGGAGCACTCCGAGAAGTACATATGGAGATGCATGCTCGTCAACCCGCAACCGAGCTGTCTGGAGGCCAACAGCAACGTGTCTCACTCGCGCGGTGTATCGTGCACAATCCCGAGATAATTGTCGCCGATGAACCAACAGGTAACCTCGACTACGAGTCGGGTCAAGAAGTGATGCAGCTTCTACAGTCACTGAACGTGAAAGACAAGAAGACAGTTATCATGGTTACTCACGATATTGAATACATCAAGTTTGCAAACTGCGCTGTTCAGATATTCGATGGGAAAGTCGCTGGATATTACAACGAAAACAATCTTCCTGAGTTACTACAGAAATTACACACGAAGCACTTAGACGTAGATAGTTTTAAGGAAAGTTATGAAAACAAAGCTAACTAATATACTGAAAGCAGTGTTTGTCAGAGCACCACGCGCTGTGGTGAGAGGCTTCCTTTTTGTAGTCCGGAAACAAAAGATCCTCCTACTTATTACTATTTATGGGATGCATTCCTTGCTATCTATCATCGCATCAATCCCTATTCTTAAACCTGTCACAAAGATCTTACTCAAGAAACCAAGCGATCTTCTGCTTAACCTTTTGTACCAAATTAAAATTGACGATTCAGGGATAAATAGCGTCAACCTTATCTCTATGGGAGTAAAGAACATCACTCACAAAAAGGCTCGTTCCCTTATCACCATCGGGGGAATGGCCATCGGCATTGGCTCTATCGTATTCTTACTCTCGGTTGGATATGGACTGCAACGCATGGTGGTTAATAAGGTTGCGAGACTTGATGAGCTTAGGCAGGCAAGTATGACGGCTCAACCTGGGAGCAGGGTTCGCATCAACGACGAGCAGTTGTCAAGGATATCGAAGTTCCAGGATGTGAAAGCTGTTCTGCCCCTCATTAGTGTTGTGGGAAGAGTGAGCTATCAAAATTCCGTAGTAGACCTAGCGGTGTATGGGGTAACCTCTAGATATCTTGCTGAATCTGCCGAAAAACCTGTACAAGGAGTGTTGTTTGATAGCGACAAAATCGCCCGAGTTTTCCCCAACAAAAATGCGGAGGATGTCATTGGCGCATCTACACACAAAGTGCGTGGCGCGATTGGCGACGAGATAGGACCCATAGATTACACAATAAATCCGGAAGTTTGGGTAAAAGTAAGAAATTACCCCTCCACTGATTCATCAGTAATAGGATACACGAAACGGACCGTGGGGAAGATCAGAAGTGTGCTCGTGATAGGTGCTCCCTACGTAAACACTCAGTCGGGCGGATTTGAAATATACCAAAAAGATCCTGAAGAAACCATAAGAGCAGGGCAGTGGCTGAAGGATAAGTTCACTCTGTGGGAAGAAGCGGAATGTGACCCAGTCAATGTAGAGTGTGACCCTTCTGGTAAATACAAGATCAGAAAGGCAGATGATGGAGCGAATCTTCAGATAGAAGGTTTTATTGATCTTGTCAACGTAAGCTTCAATGAAGCTCCTCGCAGGGTGCTGGGTCAAGTCTTAGGTCTTGAGGCAAGGGTTGGTCAGGGGATCGAAACAGTTGACATTCAAGACCTAGATGCCTCGGCCTCAGCACTTATCGCACTTACTGAGATAGCTTCCGAGTCGGCAAAGCTGGTGTCGGCAGTAAAGAATGTAGATATTTCCAAAACAGCAACCAGACAAGCAGTGGTCAACCGTGCGATGCTCACCTTACTCAATATCAAGGAGTCTGATGCAGTGGGCAAAGAATTCGACACGACGTTTGTGGTGACGGGCGATCTTCTGAATGAAGCAGATGCGAAGATAGAATCACTCCCGTTGAAGTATAAGATTATTGGAATAGTAGCACAAAATAACACGCCGTTTTTCTATGTTCCTTTCATCGACCTGCGTACTTTGGGTGTAGACAATTTTTCTCAAGCTAAGCTAATCGCCAAATCGGACAACACTTTGGGACGTGTTCGCCAACAAGTTGAGGGCTTAGGGTTTGCGACTACATCAGCTTCCGACACAGTTGCGCAGATAGACAGCCTCTTTAAGACTTTGCGTTATGTGCTATTGGCGCTCGGTGTAGTAGCGCTCGGTGTTGCTGCAATGGGAATGTTCAACACCCTTACTGTCTCACTTTTGGAGAGGACCCATGAGGTGGGACTCATGAAAACGATGGGAATGAAATCTAATGAGATTGAGAACCTATTCCTAGTAGAGTCAGTTGTCATGGGAGTCATGGGAGGTATTGCTGGCCTCATATTTGGTTTTGCAGGAGGAAAGCTCGCAGGATTAGCTCTGACTATCTTGGCTTTGCGTAGTGGAGTTGGGGTCATTGATGTCTCGTATGTTCCTCCCGATCTCGTGATATACATAGTCTTGCTTTCACTGTTTGTCGGGTTTATTACGGGTATATATCCTGCTCAACGTGCAAAATACATCTCCGCGCTTAATGCACTTCATTATGAGTAGAGCACTTGCGTATTCTCTTATCCTTCCACAACCTTGAATTGTCCGCTAAACATCCCCATGCTACAGGAGAAATTAATGTACCCAGTTTCTTTGGGGGTGAACTCGAAAACATTCTCTCCCTCTTTTAGGTTAGTCAACTGAATACCAGCTTGAGGTGACTGGAGAGTTCCTTGGCAACCATAAATCTCCTTTCCGTCTATCTCCCAACGCACGGGAATATTGTTCTGCACAATGAATTTGCTTGGATTATAGCCAGATGACGTTGCGGTCATCTTTACCACTTGCACGCCATCTTGCATCTGTGCAACTTCACCTGCAAACTCATTGTCGACAGTGTTAGAAAATAGCGAGAAACCGTTGAGCGTGAGCGTGGACCACACATAGCTGCACCCAACCACGAAAATGATGACACCCACCACCTTCAGGAAATATTGATAGAGAGCGTTGCTCCTCACATGAGAAAGAGCGGCGATGAAAATAAGCGAAGGTATCGTGCCAAGAGCGAATGCAGTCATTATCTGACTGCTGAGTACGGGATTTCCTGTACTCAAGGCAAATGCCTGAGTGCTAATGGTAAAGCCACAAGGCAAGAAGTACGTAACGACACCTAATGTAAATGCGCCCCCCAAGATTGCATGAGGGCGAACGTCAAAGTTGAACCACCGAGAAGGCTGGATATGTAACGCATCGAGGATTTGAGATAAAGAAAGAAGCCTAAGCATGTCAAGACC
>JAGOLU010000070.1 GCA_017993865.1 Candidatus Woesebacteria bacterium | reverse complement strand
CTGTCTTTGGCTGATTTTTTTTGGTAAGGTCAATAAATATTTTGCGGAGCTCTTCTGCAGAATAGCCAACTGAAACTCCCAGTATTTTTGCTGAATTGAGAAAACGCTGTATATGATCATCGAGACGGAAAATGTTGATGGTCGTCATGTCCTCGCTCATATAGCCTCGGACCCCACCAAACCATGCCATGCCATATTGCATGCTCTTGGTCATGATAGATACTTTTGCATCCGCTATCTTCACCGTGCCCTTTTCAAAATGTGCAAAGGGGAATGGGGTGTTAAGATTGGGCGACATAGATGAAACAAAATGGATAACTTGTCAATCAAAGTTTATTTTAGTTTTATTATACTCTGTTTAGGGATAATCCTCACAAGCTCGTCACCTTCCCACACAACAGTGGTTCTGGGTAATTCAAAAACAAGCCCGTCGTATGGTGCGAGATAACTCATTGTTTTGTGGAGAGAGTGAGAGGTGTAGATCGTAGCTATTTCATCTCCTGCATGACATTTGTCGTGCGGTTTAATATTGAATTGCACAAAGCCCGAAGTCGGGGCATATAACGTCTTTATGTTGCTAAACATGTATTGCTTCCTACTTGTTTTGCTGGGCTGTTTTGCCAATACATATCTATCAATTAGTTTTTGCAATGAATGGAAAACTTCTTGGATAGCATTTTCATCATAAGTATCATGACCGCCACACTCAATAGTAGTTTCTAAAATGTTCTTCTTAGCAGATGCATAATTCAACGTTCCCGCAAACTGTTCACCTACTGTGGAGGTGAAATCTATAAAATAATTGTATTTAATGCCTAACGTTCGGATAATCTCACGTGACTCATTGCGACCAAAAATAGCATAGGGCTTGCTGTCCCGAGCAGTGTGTAAATCTATTACTATGGAATGTCTGGATGCAATATCGAATATTCTTTTACTTATTCGTGCAGAAAGTGTTGTGTCAGCTCCTGGATAACTTCTATTCCAATCCTTACCCTTATATAAATCGAATTTACCAACTGTGTAATAATATATACGTTGATTCCATGCAATAGGATTGCACAAAGGCACGATGGTCACTGTTCCTGTAAGTCTAGATTCGACCTGAGATAAATATTGTGCGAGTTTGTGAAGAATAAAATAGGTAACTTCACCCCCATGTACCCCTCCTTGTATATATACAATAGGCTTCCCTTGACCATATTCATACACCGGCACACTAACGTCCTGCCCAGATATTCCCACGAAAAGTTTGATGTTTTGATTCTTCATATCTTCCAGTAGATAAATTTAAAACCCGATCCATACCATTATGAACTATTTGTTGATATTGTACCTTAGGCATATGAGGAACCTGTGCCGGTTCAACATATGGCATACCCATAGCATTCGCTAATGCACGAGGGCTACTTTCCATAAGTGCTGCCTCGTACGCATCAACGCAGCCTGAAGCATTATCACAATTCGCTATTACTTGTGTTTTTAGATACGGAAACCCTGCAACCGCATTAGGAGTGAACGTTCCCATATTTACCACCGTAAAATTACCACCTTTGCCTGGATGTAATCCCATACTTTTGCCCGCAGCAAACATTAAATGCGGATTTGCTGCAAAACCAGCTCCGACTCTTATGCCACGCGATCTGAAATCCACCCCATGGTCCATAGGTTTTCCTGTGTCCTCCTGCAATCGAGCCATGGCATTTTTTGTTCCAGATATAGCTCGATAGTTGAAGTCCACAAATACCATTCGGGCTACGTTTTGTTCGCCATACAACGCACAAGCAACTGCATAATCTTCTAGGGTCAAGACCATAGCGTTCAAGTTTTGGTCACCTGTAACTCCGTAATGTCCATAAAATTCCCTTACATCAGCCCAAAATTTTCTAAATTCAGTTCGCATCCAAGGATCTGTTATTGGCATAGCACCATCTGCCGTATTGCCGTCTACTGTCTGTTCATGTGCTTCATATGCAACAAATTGACCGCTTCTATCTTGGCCCGAAGACAAAGATAGCACCCTATATCCGTTGAGCTGCATTTGTACAACCCCCATGAATTGGGTATCACCTCCGGTCATCGCAAGAATTCTGTTTCTTGCTTCATCCTGAGATGTACCAAAAGGTAAAGCTAAGTGACCTTCACCACCAGCTGCCACAATGCCTCCTCGAACTGTGTCTAGTTTTATGTATGTTCCTTTCCCGACACTTTCTAATTTCGCTACCTCTGCCATGGTTGCATCAAGATCATGGATATTGGTCCCAAACGGTACTAATGAAGTGTTGGAGTGGGTTTCTCGATATCCGGCAATTGCAGTATTTAAACCGCTTTTTGTCCCCAATGTTCTGCACAGCTCAGGATTTTCACGCAGTGCCAAACCCATTCTTTCTGCGATATCTTTCAGGCGAGGGTCAACCTCATGTGTGACCATTCGCGTGATCCCTTTTGCACGAGCCATGGCACCAACTGAACGTATCGCCCCATGTCTTCGAACAGACTGTCTTCTACCATTCACTGTGACATGATCATGTGGCTCATACATTTTTGCAACCAAATCGAAGTGGTCACCTGAATAAGGACCAAGCTCCACAACGTCTGCTCCTCGTCGTAAGGTGGCATTTACCGCAGCTTCTGCAGGGTTTTGCTGACTCACCACCACAGCGCCTCCACTAGAATATGTCCTCGCTTCATATTGTGTTGCCCTGTCTCCTACGACATCCATTTTAGGGACTGCTAGTACAGGCTCCATAGAAACACCTACCAAGAACTCTGTTTGTTGCCTCATTTCTGTATGATTGGCAGTTCTGTGTTCTAACATGTGAAAATTTTGGGGAAATAATAAAAAAGCCCTCCTCGCGGAGAGCTTGGTTTTTAGGGATTTTTTTTCCCATTTAACCTCCTCCGCGAAAAGCGGCAAGAATGATGATGGAAAGATTGAAATATGTACTCATAGTTACGAAAAAACCCGCCGTATCTTGGCGGGTTTGGTTTGCTTAAGTTCTCTAAAACCTCCCTCCGCCTATGCGGTAATAAGAAGAATTTCGAGAATGTAAGCAAATTTTGCAAACATAGCAAAGATTATAAATCAAATCGTGCTGAAACGCAAACGATCAAAATACATAAGGATTCACAAAGTGTGGTAACATACGTGACAAAAGATATGGACAATATATCCAGTGTAGCCACCCTTATCAAACAACTCATCACTATCAAATCCACTGCGGATAACCCTGAAGGGCTGGAAGCAGTTCTAGATTTGGCCTGTTCGCATCTGCAAGAATATAAAACTGAGCAGTATGTATGCAATGGAGTGAAGAGTGTCTTGATTCACAACCAACCCAAGAATCCAAAGAGATTTAAGATTATTCTCAACGGGCATCTCGATGTCGTGGCAGGAAAAGACCATCTTTATACGCCTATAGTTACTGAAAATAAAATGCGTGGAGTAGGGGCATGGGATATGAAATCAGGAGCGGCTTGTCTGATTGCAGTATTTAAAGAGGTGGCAAACAAAGTGTCCTACCCATTAGGTCTGCAACTCACAACCGACGAAGAACTCGGCGGATTCAATGGAACCAAATTCCAAGTAGACTCAGGCGTGAGAGCAGACTTCGTTATAACGGGCGAACCCACCAACCTAAATATAGTACACAAGGCAAAGGGAATCCTACGAATAAGGATCTCGTGCGAAGGGAGCACTGGTCATGGGGCATATCCATGGAAAGGAGATAATGCAATATGGAAGATGAATAGTTTCCTCAATACTCTGCAACGGAAGCTCCCACTTCTAAAGAATGAACAATGGGTAACTACATACAACCTCAGCACTATTCAAACCACAAACACCGCTCTTAACAAAATTCCGGACGATTGTTCCATCAACCTTGACGTGAGGTATGCACCTTCAGAAAAAGATTCATGGGTAGAAACGTTAAACAATCTTATCCAACCGAGTTTCAGAATGGATATACTGGCAGATGAACCGGGGGCAGTGGTCGATTTAAATAATTCTTATTTGCAAAACCTCCACGACATTAGTTCGAAAACGACGGGGAGAGAAGTATTGGTATATGGGGCACATGGATCTTCTGATGTCCGACATTTTGCACGAGTAGGAGGAGCAGGCGTTGAGTTTGGGCTATCAGGAGGGGAGATTGGAACTGACGACGAGTGGGTAGACCTGCTTAGTCTTGAACCTTATATAAATATCCTGAAACAATTCTTGCTCTCAATGAACCCGTAAATAGGCGATGTATACTACATCTACTTAATTAGTATCGGAATCCCTCCATGACAAACCTAAAAAAACTAACAAAAGAAATCTTATCCTTCCGTGATGCACGTGATTGGAAGCAATTTCATAACCCAAAAGACCTTGCCATCTCTATCGTGCTCGAGGCAGGCGAACTCATGGAGCACTTTCAATGGAAAACTGCGGAGCAAATGAAACGCCATGTTCGCAGGCATAAAGAGGATATTGCAGATGAGGTGGCAGATGTGCTGATTTATCTCATTGAAATGGGGGATCTCCTAAAAATAGACATTGTCGCTGCGGCTCACCACAAGCTTAAAAAGGCTGCTCTTAAGTATCCTGTGGCAGAGGTGATCGGGAAGAACGATGTACATAAAAGTGAAAAGCATATGACACTGAAAAAAGTTAGCCACTGAATTAGGGTTTTAAAGGATAGTTGCGGTTCATCATCCGCTTATATACACCACCTGCACAAACCTGAATGGTGGCTGCGACCAGACTTGTTGCAAATAGATCAACCTTCCCTCTTCTGAATGCACCGATGTCGGTACCAGCAGGAAGCCGTTTAACCAGGCCATTTCCTAGGCGATCCTTAAGAGACGCGAATCGGTATACTCGTTCATATAGCATCATATATTGTCATTGAATGAAGATGGAGATTTTAGCGTAGATGTGTATTTAAATCAACTGAAGTACTGTTGTGTATTACTCTGCCAGGGACTGGGCGTTAGCTTGAAAAACTAGC
>JAGOLU010000069.1 GCA_017993865.1 Candidatus Woesebacteria bacterium | reverse complement strand
CGTGGCCTATCGTCAGGCGGTAAAAGATGGACAGCTTCTTGCTGAAAACTTTCTTGAGAGCACAGTTACTCCTCAGTCACTTGCGACTCAAAAGAAGTTTATGTTTAGTCTGAGATATGTAGATGGTACTGAAATCAAAGTCTCGACGAACAATACGATTGATGTATCCGTATAGCGCGTCGAGAATAACAAATTTATTGTGTTGGAACAGGAGTTGACTCTGGCTGCCCACGAAAAACAGGGTTCAGCTGAATATTTTGCGCAGTTACACTTCCATCTGAGTTATCTTGACCGGTTACCATAACCTTTTCTCCCACTTGCAAATCTGCAGGGGTTGCCGCTTGAGCTTTATTTATATTGGTCGTATCTGAAAAGAGAACTATTTTTGAGGATCCGTCGGTTAGCTTTACCGTGATGGAATCGGTTGAACTTTCAATGATATCTCCGCTGACTGGTCGGAAACGAACCCCACCAGCGCCTCGTGTTCCGGCCCCCTGAAATCCTCCGATCCGTGGATTGCCCGTTGCACCAGCCCCAAATTGACCGGCACGCGTAGATTGAGCATTTGTGACAGTATATCTACCAACAAAGAACCCACCCGCCCCAACGACAACTGCAACAACTCCAATCACGATCATTTGTTTTGTTCGCATAAGAAATGAAAAATTAATTAACATAAATTATAGGATACCTGCCTGAATAACAACTGAAGTATTCCCTCATTCATAACGTAACGCTTCAATAGGCTGCAAATCTGCGGCTTTTTTGGCGGGATACCACCCAAACACGATGCCTATTAGGCCTGAGACACCAATCGCAAGAGCAATAGACATTGGGGATATGAAAAATGCAAGGTTCATAGCCTTTGAAAGGAAGTAGGAAATAGTTACTCCGAGAATCATACCCAAAAGACCTCCAGTGAAGGTTAAGATAATAGCTTCAATCAAGAATTGAGTTATGATGACGCTCTTTTTCGCACCGAGCGCCTTACGCAACCCAATTTCACGAGTGCGTTCTGTAACGGTGACCAGCATGATATTCATGATCCCAATTCCTCCCACGAGTAGTGAAATCGCAGCGATACCACTTAACAATGTGGTGAATGTTCCAGTGACTTGCGATGCAGTATCGAGGATATCATTTTGCGAGAATATTGAGAAGTCTGCTTGGAGTGGGTCAGATATTTTATGTCGAGCAAGCAAGAAATAACCCACCTCATTCTGTGCTTGGGTCATCACGTCCTGACTTTTTGCCTCGACAGAGATGGTCGACAAGTATGACACTCCAAACAGTTGTTTTTGCGCGGTTGACAAGGGGACGTAAATCACATCATCTTGGTTTTGGAAACCCGTACCACCTTTCGAGTTGGTTACGCCAACGATGCGGAGCACTTGTCCATTTATCCGAATCGTCTGACCGATAGGGTCTGGAGTATCGGGAAACAGATCGGTAGCAACCTGCGGGCCAATAACGGCGATTTTTGCGATGCTTTGTACATCACGATCTGTGATAAATACTCCAGAAGACAACGTCACTTTTCGGATCTCAGCGTAGCCTGGATACACACCGGTAATTTGTGTATTTGTGTTATTCCGACCTGCGGTAACCTGCGACCTTCTCTGAAGTTCTGGAGATACTTTGTTGACGGTAGTAATCTCTGGGGAAGTCATTATGGTCAACGCATCTTCGAGCGTAAGTGTTGTTGCGCCACCTTGCGCACCACGTACTGCACCAGAGCTTTGACCTCCCGGCATGACGGTCAACATATTTGAACCAAGCGATTCAATTTGGCTCTCTATTGACTTCTGACTTGCTTGACCAAGAGAAACGAGCGCAATAACACTCCCTATGCCAATCACAATACCGAGCATTGCCAGACCAGTGCGCATTTTATTCACGGTTAGTGTCCCGACGGCCTCTCTGACGAGTTCGATGATATCCATATTTTGTTCAATAAATCATTGTAAATAATGCGAGTTGGTTATTTTTGTAATTTTATATTGTGATTGATTTTGCACATCTTCTACCATTTTTCCATCTTTAATATGGATTATTCGTTTGGCGTGTTTTGCGATATCTGGCTCATGGGTAATCATCACCACCGTATGGCCATCATCGTTTAATTGTTGGAAAATTCCCATGATCTCTTCGGCTTGAACGGAGGCAATATTCCCCGTTGGTTCATCGGCGAGAAGAATAGAAGGGTTCATTGCAAGTGCTCGCGCTATTGCAACTCGTTGTTGTTGTCCACCTGAGAGCTGGTTTGAGGTATGGTACAGACGATCTGCAAGGCCTACCATGGTGAGGTATTTTTGTGCTCTGGACATTCTTTCATGTTCTTCAATTCCTGCGTACATCATGGGGAGCATTACGTTTTTTAATGCTGTTGTACGGGGGAGAAGGTTGTATGATTGGAACACAAACCCTATTTTCTCGTTTCTGATTTGAGCTAGTTTGTCCTCACTTAATTGAGACACATCATGTCCATCAAGGATATAATTACCATGCGTTGGTTTGTCTAGCGCGCCAATAATATGCATAAGCGTAGACTTACCGCTTCCTGATGGTCCCATTATTGCGACATACTCACCTTTCGACACCTCAAATGAAACGTCAGCTAAGGCAACGGTTTCTACGGCACCAGTGACGTAAATCTTTGAAACATGTGAAACTTTAATCGTAATCATATTTATCTACCTGTTCTAATGAAATTCCCCCCCGAACCTCTGGCTCCTCCGAATGAGCTGAAAACAGATTGTCCTTGGCTCGCTGGGCTGGTTCCTGATTGAATCGTTGAGGTAACCACAGTGTCACCTTCGGAAACTCCAGACAGCACCTCGGTTTGACTATCTGATGAGAGCCCTACTTCAACGTTCACTGTATCAACCTTGTTATTCTTCATGACCTGTATGGTAGAGATCCCATTCTGGGTGGTAATACTCGAGTTGGGGACGAGAAGAATATCTTGTTTGATTTCCGTGATGATATTCGCGGAAGCAGCCATGCTGCCAAGAATGTTTCCGGGGTCTGTATCAAGCCGAATGACCGTGGGATATGTGGTAACCCCAGAAGAAACCACACCAGTTGTGTCAATGCTAATTACTTTTCCAGTATATGTTTTGTCAGTAAGAGCATCGAAGGTCACCGTTGCTTTATTGCCAACTTTTATCTTGGGTACATCAATTTCGGTTAAGTTAATGGTAATCGTTGGAGGAGCTTGTGTCTTAACGCTTGCAATTTTTGTAGAGCTTGTTGTGGTGCTCGAACTGCTGGATGAGCCTGTTACGACAGAGCCAACCTGCAACGACAATCCTGAGATTGTTCCCGAAATAGGTGCGTAAATGGTCGATGATGATTGCTGATATGAGAGCCAAGCAGAGTTGAGAGAGGTTTGTGCCTGTGCAACTACATTTTGCTGATTCTTATATTTTGCTTCAGCCGCAAGCCAGTCATCTTCTGATATGTGAAAGTCTGCGAGCGCGCGATTATCGTTGTTTGGGGTTCCATCTGCGTTTTGATATGTCGAGTTTGTTGCAAGGTCGTAATGATCTTTCCATTGACCGAGCATTGCAGATTGCAGCGTGTATAAGCTCGATTTGGCACTCTCAAGATTGTTCTTTGCGCTCTGGTAACTTGCGAGAGCTTGTGCCTCGTTTTGTTTCCCAGCCATATCGGGATCGATTTTAGCTATGGCATCTCCGGACTTAACTTCATCACCATCTTGCACAAGTACTTCAGATACGACCCCTGTTGCCTGAGTAGTGACTGCGGCGCTATTTGCAGTGGAAACCTGTCCCGATCCAGTAACCGAAACCACCAGAGTGCCATTTTCTACTGCAGCGGTCTGGTATTGTGCCTGGTTAGTCTTTTGGGAATATATTTTCGTATATGCAAACCAAAGTCCTGCTGCAACAACGAGGGTAATCACGACTTTGGGGATCAAGGGTAGTTGTAGGAATTTCTTCGGTAAGCGAATCAATCTTTTAAGCATATTCATAATTGAATAGATAATAATTATGCGTGAGTGGCAATGGGTAACTCGAGGGTGAATGTTGAGCCCTGCTTCAGTTTACTTGCAACATGGATTGTCCCTCCATGTTTCATAGCTATTTGACGAGCGATAGAGAGGCCCAGGCCATTCCCTCCAGATCCTGACCTTGTGCGAGCGCTATCCGCCCGATAAAACCGATCAAAAATTCGTGGGAGGTCATCAGGACCGATCCCAATTCCCTGATCTTTAATGCGAACCAGAAGTTTTCTTTTTTCGGTTGAAGTAGCGATGGTAATACTTGAGCTTTCAAGGCTATATTTGATCGCGTTATCGATCAGGATAACGAGAAGAGTGTCCAGCTGCTTCTTGTTCCCTCTAAGTTTACAGTCTGTAACTTCCCGCTTAAAATCAATGTTCTTTTGCTGTGCAATATTCTTGGTTCTCTCAAGAGCTCCATCTATCATGTCGGCAAGAGACAGCACTTCTGTATTAAGCTTCTCTTCTCCCTGTTCATATTCTGCGAGTTCAAGAAGTGAAGCGGTTAATTTCTCTAGTTTTTTGACTTCTTGAATGCTTTCTTTCACCAAGAGGTCCGCATCTTTGGATGTTCGTTTGTGGTCACGGAGGTAAACTTCGAATGCTATCTTCAGTGAAGCGAGCGGTGTCTTTAGTTCGTGAGATGCATCACTAATAAATCGATTTTGCCCTTCTACCATTTTTTGGATAGGTCGGAGTGTTCTTCCTGCAAGAACATATCCAAACCACCCAGACAATATGAAGATAGACCCGTTTGCCAGAAAAAGCACAGAGAGTATTCGCTCCTTTGTCTCCTTCACCAACTCGGGATTGGCCATACCATGCTCATCTATAAATCGTCGAAAAACACCCGCTCCCTGCGGCAAGAGAATGTCTTCGCGAAGTCGGCGCTCAACACGAGTCCGTTGCATCATCTCAAACCTATCCACTTCTCGGCTCACCATTCCGAAGATCACCACGCTAAAGGTCATGCTCACCATCATAATGATGATGAGGTACCAAAGCGTAAGTT
>JAGOLU010000068.1 GCA_017993865.1 Candidatus Woesebacteria bacterium | reverse complement strand
AATCAACACTGCTCTCGCACAGGCGTACTACAACAAACAAGAGGGTGTCAAAACATTGACGACCGAAACAGGAGCGGGTCAATGGGGCACAGCACTAAGCCTGGCATGTGGGGTTTTTGGACTCAAATGTAAAGTATTCATGGTTAGGGTGTCGTTTGACCAAAAGCCATTCCGCAAAACAATCATGAAGATGTATGGCGCTGACGTATTTGCAAGCCCATCGCCAGAAACTAATTTCGGTAAAAAGATGCTTGATGTAGATCCGCATAACCCAGGCAGTTTGGGAATTGCGATTAGCGAAGCACTAGAAATCATCGGAAAGTATCAGAACGCAAAGTACGCATTGGGCAGCGTGCTCAACCATGTGCTTTTACATCAGACGGTAGTTGGTCAGGAAACGAAGAGGCAAATGGAAATGGCGGGGGAATATCCGGATACAATCATTGGGTGCGTTGGGGGAGGAAGCAATTTTGGAGGGTTCGCCATCCCGTTTTTGATAGATAAGATATCTGGGGGGAAGAGCAAACTTAGAGCAATAGGTGTTGAGTCATCTGCATGCCCAAAGATGACAAAAGGTGAATACCGTTATGATCACGGAGATAGCGCCAAAATGACACCGCTCATGAAAATGGATACCTTGGGCTCAGATTTCATACCACCCAAAATACATGCTGGGGGCTTGAGGTATCATGGCAATGCCCCCCTACTTTCTTTCTTAAATCAGCAGAAGATAACCGAATCACGGTCATATTCTGAAGAGGAAATATTCGCAGCAGGGATACGCTTTGCTCAAACGGAAGGGATCGTTCCCGCGCCTGAAAGCGCACATGCAATACAAGCGGCGATTAACGAAGCAAAACAATGCAAAGTGAGCGGAGAAAAGAGAGTAATACTTTTTAACCTTTCGGGACACGGATTATTGGACCTGAAAGGATACGAACAATACTTCCCATAATCGAGGAGCAGAAGATGTTCGGCCTCCACCACTAATGGCGGGGGCTATTTTGTGGTGCATTTTCCACATCTAAGAATTCTTTCTTCATCCCTGCAAAATACTTGTGAAATACTCCTGTGGTCACGAGCGCGAGAACACCATTGATTACGAGTGAAGGTTGAATACCCAACCATGCCGCAGTCATCCCAGCTTCGAAATCGCCCAGTCGGGGTCCTCCGATATAAAAAAGAGACATAACCGCTGTCATGCGGGCACGCATGTGTTCTGGTGTGAGAATTTGTCTGATGTTATTGCGGATAATTGAGCTAATTTCATCCCCAACTCCGAAGAACAATAATGCCACAAACCCAATAATAAAATTCGGTACGAGCCCAAAGATGACAGTGCATACACCAACCAAGGACACCGCGCCAATAAGAAGCTTGCGATAGTTTCTTATTTTGTGCAGCGTTGAAAAGTACACTCCCGGAATGAGTGAGCCGATTGATATAGCCGCATAGAGGAGACCGAGTTGTATGGGATCTCCGTGATATACATCTTGAATTACCGCAGGGAGGATCGTCTGTGCTGAAGCAAAAAGCATGATCAGAAAATCCATAATCCCTGTTGATACAATAAGTTTGCTAGAAATAACAAAGCGCAAACCCTCTTTATAGGAGTCAATAAAGGATAGATGAGAGGACTTGTTCGCGATAATCACCTTTGGAGTTTGAGAAGCAATAAGTGCCAACACGATGAACGATAGTGTGTCGATAGAGTACACAACGTGGATTGGGAGCAATGCGATCATAAACCCACCAATCATCGGGCCTACGATTTTGCGCATACTCATCACCGCAGAGTTTATGGTAATAGCATTTGGTAACAGATCGCTGGGGAGTAAGCTTGGGAATATCGACGTCTTCGAAACACTTCCAAACGAATCTAGGAACGAAAGGATTGCGGCGAAGCATAAAAGAAGCAGGGGGGACGCAAAACCTATCATCACAGATATAGTGAAAATTAACGTCACCAGTGCTAGCAGACCATTACTAATGCCCAGCACTAATCGTCGGTCTACGCGGTCGGTAACCACTCCAGCGATTTGTGTTCCAAACAGTATGGGGAAAAACCCCATAAAGCCGAGCACGCCGAGCAGATATTTGGACCCTGTCATGTCATACAGTTGCCAGGCGATTGCTACCCTTGTCATTTCACTACCAACACCTGATATGAAAATCCCAAAGATAATATTTCTGTATGCTTTAACTTGGAGTGCAGGGAAACGTGAAAACATAGTTTAGTATGAGATGGTTTACGTCGGGTCCTTAGTCAACGCTTGTAAGGATCAACCGAAGGGTAATTATAGTCGAACAATTCCCTGACACCGGAGGAGTTGTCCGAAACCTATTTTCAATCCTTTGAGTATTCCATGCATTTGTATCGACTCTAGCATGTTTTGGGAACAAGTAGGACTGAACCGGCAGGGGTGATAGGGCAAGTGGAGGTTACGCCCAACAGCGTACCTGAGAGGGAACGAACGTTGATACAGCGTAATGAGCAAGATGATAAATCGCTTTGTCATACTGCTATAATAGCGTCATATGAGTAGAAATCAAATATGGTTTGATAAATTGACCCAAATTCTTCTTCCTATTCTCACGGTCGTGGGCCTTACCCTTACGGCGAACAGGATGCCTAAACCGGGGTTTATCATTTCTTCAATCTCTCAGATTTTTTGGTTATATACCTCATATCAATCATATAAAAAGGCAGGGCAAGTAGGAATACTTATAACTACTGTTATTATGACATTCGTCAATATATACGGAATATATAGCTGGTGGTTCAGGTGATATTCACTAATGATTAATTAATAATGAGGAACGAATAACCAATCAAAAATGAAAATTACCATAATAACTTTGTTTCCCTCAATGATTGAAGGCTTTCTGACCGAAAGTATCGTGGGAAAAGCAGTGAAGAAAGGCTTTGTTGAACTTACAATCATCAATCTCCGGGATTTCGCAAAGGACACATACGGCACAGTAGATGATAGACCTTATGGCGGAGGTGCAGGGATGATACTACGAGTCGATGTGCTTTATGAATGTCTCAAGTCGGTCGTTGGCGCGGAGCTATTGGATGGGGGTAAAAAAATGAGAAAACAGAAAGGTATCAATATTCTCCTCACTTCTGCCAAGGGACACACATATTCTCAAGCGAAGGCAGAGAAATATTCTAAGCACAAACACCTGGTCATTATCGCGGGGCACTATGAAGGAGTTGACGAGCGAATACTCCAATTTATCGATGAAGAAATATCTATTGGACAATATGTGTTGACAGGAGGGGAGTTGCCGGCGGCAATCATCGCAGATTCCGTGATACGACTTATCCCCGGAGTTCTAAAGAAAGACACCGCAACTCAAGAGGAGAGTTGGAGTACGTACGATGTGACGGAAATTAATGAGCTTACAGGATGGACTGATTCGAAAACAAAAAAAGGAAAAGTGCGGCTCCGCGAATATCCACACTACACTAGGCCAGAAGAGTTTTTGGGGATGAGAGTGCCTGAGGTGCTCACGAGTGGTGATCATAAGAAAGTTCGGGAATGGCGATTGCGACAAGCGTTGAATAAAACGAAGTAGGGGGATAACCTGAATTTAGTTTTGCAGTTGAAATATTCTACATAAAGACTTACCATGTGCCTACCGTTACTATTTTATTTTCCTTATGTTCACACCACATAATGTGCAAACATTTTCACCAAAGATCTTAGAGATGAAAGGCATCTCAAAGAAAACCGTTGAAGAGCATCTCAAGCTATATACGGGATATGTTAATAAATACAATGAAATTAATGAGTCTCTGTCCAAGCTTGCTGATGAAGATTATGCTAAAGCAAACCAGTCATATTCGCTTGTCCGCGAGCTCAAAGTAGAACTTACGTTTGCCTACGGGGGCATCGTAAATCACGAACTCTATTTTGGACATCTTGGAGGTTCGGGTGGTGCGCCAACCGGGGAATTGCTTGCACAGATTGAGAAAGACTTTGGTAGTTATGAGAACTATAAAAAAGATATGAAGGCCACTGGCACCGCCGCGCGTGGTTGGGTATGGACGGCATGGAACCAATCTGAAGAGAGACTGTTTAATTATTTAGGCGATGCGCAAAACGCATTTCCAATTTGGGGCGCTACGCCAATCGTTGCGTTGGACACGTATGAGCATGCATACTTTATCGACTTCGGAGCAGCAAGAGGAGGCTATATTGACGCATTCTTTGAGAACGTAGATTGGAATGTGGTTTCGAAGTGGTTTACAAACACACACAAGTAAGTCCACTTGAAAATATAGTGATTTATTGATACAACTCTATCCTTGTATGATCGTTCTTCAAAACGTAACCAAACAATTCGGCGATAAGATTGCGGTAGATGCTGTATCGTTCGAAATAAAAACAGGCGAAGTTGTTGGTTTCCTCGGACTCAATGGAGCCGGCAAAACCACCACGATGCGTACGATCACGGGGTTTCTTGCGGCATCAAAAGGCACAGTGAAAGTAGATGGACACGACCCCATTGATGACCATATTGCAGTATCTAAGAAAATTGGATATTTGCCTGAGAACAATCCGTTGTATACGGACATGAAGGTGTTTGAATACCTTAGTTTTGTCCGGGATATCAAGCAACATGGGGATATTAATACAATCGTAGCAGATGTTGGACTTTCGGATATGCTCGACAAGAAAATAGAACAGCTATCTCGTGGATATAAGCAGCGGGTTGGTCTTGCCGCAGCACTCCTTGGCAATCCCGAGATACTTGTTCTCGATGAACCCACCTCTGGTTTGGACCCGGTGGAACAAGAGAAAATCCGTGCACTCATCAAGAAACTCGCGGAAACAAAGATTATTGTTTTCTCGACACATATACTTTCAGAAGTTGAAGATGTAGCTACAAGACTTATCATTATCAACGTTGGCAAAGTTGTATACGATGGTGCAAAACCAAGTGGAAAGGGTGCAGTAGAGAAATTGTTTAAAGAGAAAGTCATGAATAGTTCGCTCTCTTCATTATGAAATCACTCATCAAAAAAGAACTAGGGCATTTTTTCAACAACCCATTTGG
>JAGOLU010000004.1 GCA_017993865.1 Candidatus Woesebacteria bacterium | reverse complement strand
ATAAATGATATAGTCTGATATCGTTTGTTCTCTACCGTCTCCCTTTCTCACGTCGTAAGAGATACATATTACGACATTAGATTGAATCATCCCCCAGGCTTGATCTGCCTCTCAATAGGAGCTCTTCTGTCGGTGCTCCAAGTTGTGTGAGTTTTGTCTCAAGAGCGAAGAGGAGTTCTCCTCTCAGGACGCGGGTGCGTATGTCTCAGTCTGAAACAGTATCGAGCATCTTGCACTGTGTTTGTGAATCTTTTGGAGGCTGAGCAACTAAAGTCTTCTTTACCGTACTCTACCTCGAGTTATCCACATTAACCCTATAGTATTGCGGTTATTATAGGCTATTCCTTTCTCTATGTCGTTGCGGCAGCATAAACTGTGCTTTTTGAGCTTGTCCTCTCCCCTTTCTCGTGCGCCGTCACCACTGAAGCGTAAGAAATATCGCAATAATAAGAATGACAGAAATTCCGAAGTACTCTCGTATTCTCTGCTTGAAGAGGATGGTATCCGTATATGTCGAAAGGACTCCGTTCACCACATGGAAAATGCCGGTAATAATCATTGGTCTTGGTGTATCCATAACGAATGGAAGAAATGAGAGTAAAATCATGAAGAAACCTGTTGTAAAGCCCTGAAATAGAGCTAGACTCTTCACCTCGACAGAGATAGTTTCTTGTGGATCAAGAGTCCAAAATAACTGTATCCCCAGAATCCACGAAAATACGCCTGTCGCCACACCCAAGATGTGCCAACTGAGCCCGAATGAACTCATAATCTGAGTGAATAAATAGAATACCAGGACGATGATAAACTGATTTGCTGCCCGTGCAGCTCTCCGAAGTTGGATGTTCTTCTCTACTCCCACATTAAAGATGTTCATGGCACTCGCGATAATGTAGAGAATAAGCGGATAGGTGAGTGAAAAAAGGATCTTGATTACAAATCTCATGGGAACCATGTAGAAAGAGATATACCAGGTGGCCGTCCACGCAACAGGCAAGATGAACAAAATGTACCATTCGGCACCGTGGATGTCCTCAAGCAGTGAAAACCAAATGAGTCCATAACTTGAGATGCATAATAACGGAAGAACAAGCCAGCTATATGGATACGGCACCCCAATTGCCACAAATAACAAAACCGCTCCCACCGCACTTGCTACCACATACCGCACTCTTTTAGGTATGCGGATAGACTTAGCAACGATCACATTGAGAAATTCCATATTATTCGGTAATAATACTAGCTATTTTCAAACTTGACAGGTAGTATACTCAGAGTATACTTTCAACCGCTGATGAATACTACTCCACTCCAAAGTCTCGAAGACCAAGCTGTTGATGCTGCTATAAAGGGTGATTGGGCTGAGGCCGTAAACCTGAACAGTGAAATCCTCAAAAAACATAAGGAAAGTATCCCTTCCCTACTCCGCCTCGGGTTTGCGTATTTACAACTAAAAAATTATGATCGCTCTCTATCAATTTATAAACGAGTGCTTAAAATCCAGCCTCAAAACGCCATCGCAGGCGATTATATAGAAAAAATCGAACTTCGCAAGAAGGACACAAGAAAGACTGGAAATGTGGTCAGCGTGGTGCTTGATTCCAATATATTCATCGAGCTTCCCGGCAAGACGAAAGCCGTCACATTGAGTCAGTTAGGGCAGAAATCTGCTTTGGCACAGCTCATGATTGGAGAGGAAGTCTATCTTATCGTCCGCAAACACCATGTTGAGGTTCGAATAGCATCGGATGAGTATGTGGGGGTGCTCCCCGATGATGTGGGGGTGCGACTCATGTATTTCTTAGAGAACCAAAGTGAGTATAAAGTGTACATTCAGGAGGCCACACTGAGCAATGTGATCGTCTTCATTAGAGAAATCTCCAAAGGAAAGAAGGTCGAAAAGTTAGTTTCTTTCCCCGTGGATATCCCTGGCAGTATCTCGAAAGTCATTTCTTATCAACAAAAGCAAAAAGATGATGAGCAACGAGACGAGAAACCAGAAAATCCCGAAGCGAAGATCGCTCAGAAAGAGGCTCAAGAAGAAGACGGCGAGTCTGACGATGAAAAAGACGATGACGTATTGGGTAACGAGCTTCTCAAGGATATTGAGGGAGACCAAAAACCCGAGTCAGAAATCCTCGGTATCGAAACTGACGAGGAGGAGGAGGAGGAATGATCTATTGGTAGTGCTGCACCTTCTCGTCCATAATCACAATACTCCCCTGCTTCGGTTCAAGTGACTCTACTTTCGTGTGCTTCTTACCAAATCCTCTCATACTCCAAAGCGTAAACCCGAGTGCCAAGATGAAAATAGCGAATAAGTATAAAATCATAGTCGTCTCCTCTATTGATAATCGTAAAGTTAGCCGATAATAGCGTGGTTCTAGTCTCAACCCTAAAGCTTCCATTCCTTCTCTACCCTCTCGTCTAGTATCCATTGGATTTCATAAAGACCGGTGTCTCCACGAGCCAGCTCACAATCAAAATACGAGCTCAAAAATTGGCTGGTTTGAGAATATGTTGTCCCAGGCTCTATTATAGTACAAGTAGACTGAGGAGAAGGGTTCTGGGTGATGTCGGCCACTCGTATACCACTATTCTCTAGTAGCTGTGCTATGAAAAGGGCTGTTTTTTCAGAATGTGTGTATAAGACTTGCACCAGCTTTTTTTCGCTCCTAAACACTTTATCGTACAGCAGTAGCTCTGGAACAGTATCTTTGACCCGAACGAGGGTGGTTTGGGATGGTCGAGCCTCACGTATAGTCAGGTATAGATAAAGTCGATCAAACAACGTAAGATCGCCTGATCCAAAGATACTGCGTAAGATATCGTTTCTGATCTGGGCAAATTTCATCGAGTCGAGCCATGTATTGTTATCGTATATGGTTCCACTACTGTTATGGAGGCTCTTATGAATAAAAACCTTGCTCCCCTGCCCCATTGCTTTGGCGAAAAGTTGGGGGTCTTGCTCGAGCTGCGCAAGCTTACCCAAAGACCCAATCTTATATCCTCTCAGCCCGCCCGGGACCTGCACTTCGTAGCTATTTGGAAATAGAAATATATAATGTTGTCTTGCAGTCTTACCTAAAGAGATCACATAACTATGCTCTCCCCAAATCGCAATATTCACTCGAGTGAGTGGTGTATTGAATAATGACTGTGAATAGCTGTTGAAGGTGAGGTACGCAATGACCAAACAGATTGTCGAAATACCGAAAATGAGAGTTGGTATCCTATACCGCATAGATCTCATGCTACCACACTGTCGGCTTCAGGGACAAGAAGCAAACGGGCCTTGGGAATTTTCTTCCCTGTTTTGATACATATGCCATACGCCCCTTTCTCAATACGCTTTAGGGCGGCAGTAATAAGTTGTAGTCTCTTCTCGAGGTCTTCCGACTCTGCTTCGATAGTCAGATGTCCTATTTCTTCTCGTGCGTCAGTGTCTGTTGCGGCGTTATCCACTGCATGCTCAGGGTCCGAAAACGGGTCTGAGGATTTGAGTGCAAGAAGCTGCTTTCTAATTTTCTGATCTTCCGTGAGAAGGCGCTCTTTCTGTTTTTGGACGAATGCTTTTTCCATGATGAGTAAAAGGTCTAAGTAAATAGTAAAGCATACTTAGGAAATGCGAACGGACATAATATACGATAAAAATCAATGATGTCAATAGCGTGAGGATGGAAAAATACAAATCGAAGAGCTTATAGTTGGTGTTTCGTTGGTAAGTTAGTATGTCGCGTAGCTGTGAAGTGCCAATGTATACGAAGCTTACAACCCAATAAAACAAAGCAACGACTTCTTTAGATTCTATTTTATCCTGCCGAAAGAGCAACACGAGTCGATCGAATACGAATGCAGCAACCAAAAATACAACACCATCATAGAGCCCCGGTATATGACGCAGGCCATCGTAGAGAGCGTACTTTATCCGTATCGGAAAAAGGGTAATCGTGCCTACATCGGTACCTGCAAATATGCTACCAAAACTAAGTATGCTGAGAGCAATGAATATTGCTGGAATGATATGCATCACTATTTCGGCCCCCGTGTATTTCTTTCCTCTAGTGAGTATGAGGATGAGCGCTAATCCGGCAAATACCAGTACTGACATGCCATGGATACCAGGGTATAAGTGCACTGCAAAAAAGGCAAGAATGCCCTTTTTGAAAATAAGGTCCAAGTGGAACAACAGGTAAAACAGGCGGCCAAAGAATAATCCCACCCCCAATGCGATGAAGAGGCGATCAAAGATTTCTTCTTCTTTATGTTTTGTTATCCGGATGTACTTCCACCCGACATACAGAAACCAAAATAACGCCAAAACCACAAAGACTCCATATGTATAGAGTGTGAGGAAGTTGGTTTTAATGATGACTGGTAACATAGGAATTGGACTAATACCCAACACTAGTATAAACTATGATCCTATGCCATCGCAAACAATAAAATCTCATCAACCAATAAAGGTGGGATTTGACCTCGATGGGGTGCTGTTTTTTAACCCGCTCCGATTTGTTCGTGGTCCTCTCGACCTTATAAAGAAAGGTGGCACGCTCCAATATATCCCAAAAACAAGACTCGAGCAATTTTTGTGGAGAATTTTACACATGTCCAGCTTCACCCCCGCATCGGGGTGGCAAACAATCCGAACGTTGACTAGAGCTAAGCTTATCGAACCCTATGTGATCACCGCGCGATTCAAGTGTTTGCAGAAGGATTTTGAAAAGTGCATGCGGGTTGTCGACGCACCAGACTATTTTGTAGGCTGCTATCAAAATCTCAATGATGAACAACCTCACAAATATAAAGAGCGCATGATCAAAGAACTAAACCTCGAGTATTATGTGGAAGATAACTGGAACATAGTGGAACATCTCACAAAAACCACTTCTGCACAGATTCTCTGGGTGTCAAATTTGTTTGATGCAGACATACAATTCGATCGGAGGTTTAATAATCTCGCCGAGGCCCTCCAAGAACTCGAAACAATCACCAAACAACCGCATCGGGTTTGATAACTCGCAGACAAAAACTGTGAGATGCGAGATGTGATGCCGAAAATTCCTTATGAAATCCCACTCACTCCTACACAGGTATAAGACTGTTATCCTCCTCTCCCTCGTTCTTCTGACTGCGTTTGCTCTGAGAAGCTATGGTAGGAATTGGGATGAAGGCGGACATTTGCATCCAGATGAGCGCATGCTCATAATGGTCGCCGATAGAATCCACTTCCCAGACAATCTGAACCCTGACTTTTTTAATTATGGAACGTTACCGATATACCTGCTCCGTGGAAGCGCTCAACTACTCGACGTGACCACACGACCGTCGCAACCATTTGCGAGCTATAACGGGATGCTCATGCTGGGTCGAACGCTCTCCAGCATCTTCGATGTCGGTACGGTGGCGCTTATCTTCTACTCCCTGTATCAACTCACGCGGAGTAGGATCTCGTCGCTCTTTGCCTCATTGTTGTATGCTCTGGCCTTTTTTCCCATACAAAACAGTCATTTCTTTGTGGTAGATGTCTTTTTGACCTTTTTTATCACTGCACTAGTTGCATCGCTCATTAGATTTGCTCAGAAGCGGAGCTTTAGCGCACTACTTGTCATGGGCCTATGTATGGGAGCAGCGGTAGCGACGAAATTTACCGCGCTCGTATTTATGCCGGGGATTATCATTTCACTTGGCATAATCCATCATGGTACGGGCAGGATCAAACAGAGCCGAGAATTGGCCCGTGGTGCTTCTCGACAAACTCAAAGCTTACGTGAGCTGCTTGCACTCATTACACAGATCATACAGTTCTGTGTAATAAGTTTCGTCATTTTCTACATCTGCATGCCCTTCGCAATACTTCCTCCGTCAGGCATTCTCTCTCCCCCCACCAGTGTGACGTCATCCTTCCCCCGCCGTGAATTAGGTTTGTTTGATAAATACCCAGGTATTAATGACGTGCTTAATTTCTTGAATCCCACGAGGTCGCCAGAGACTCGTTTCTTGCGGGATGTGCGAGACCAAACCCGCATGAACTCCGACGCGTATGTGTTCCCATATACGCTTCAATATGTCACTACCAAACCATATATCTACCACATTGAGCAAGTATTCAGGTGGGGCACGGGTCCATTTATTGGTCTTCTCACGATCATTGGAGCATTGTTTTTGATCCGGCAACTCATAAATGTACTCACGAAGCGTGGGGCTGTTGACCACGTCGTGATATATCTGTCCAACCATGATAGCGTAAGTCGGAGGAAGGTATCCACTCTAGTTCTGATCGTTTGTCTCTTCGTAATGTTTAGCCTCTATTTCCTCATCATAGGTCGGTCAGCGGTCAAATTTATGCGCTATATGCTCCCTCTCTACCCTCTGTTGGCAATGCTCGCGGGGTTTGGGCTCGCCAACCTTGTACACAGAGCATTCATCAAGTCACACACCATATCTGTCATGATGATGTATAAAGCATTCACTGCAGTGCTCCTCATCGGCACGATACTTTGGTCATTAACATTTATAAATGTTTATTCTGCGCAACATACCCGCATAGCCGCGACAGATTGGATGCTGTCTCATATTCCCCCGGGCAAAACTCTCGCCGTCGAACACTGGGATGATAGGGTTCCTATACGCTATGGTGAGCAATATCAATATCAAGAAATGACCATATATGAGCTTCCTGATGATTCGAAGAAGTGGGAAATGCTACTCCAGAAACTCTCACAATCCGACTACGTCATTCTTGCCTCAAATCGACTCTACACTCCCCTCCCGAAACTTGCAGACTGTTCAAAATTCAAAGTGTGCTATCCACTCGCCACGAAATATTATGAAGAGCTCTTTGACGGCTCGCTTGGATTCGAGAAGGTCAAGGAGTTTACTGCATATCCTCAACTAGGCCCATGGACTATTGTGGATGATAGTGCAGACGAATCGTTTACGGTATACGAGCATCCAAAAGTTATGATCTTCAAAAATGAGCGGACACAATAACATATCGAGTGATAAGTTGCGTTCTGTCACCATAGTTTTTTTGACAATGCTTTTGTGCCTTGTTGTCCGTGTGGCCTCACTCGATTTCATACCACCCAATGTCACTGCAGACGAAGGAGACACGCTACGGACCTACCTTCACCTCAAACAACAGCCAGTCAGTTTGCTCTCACTAAATTGGAATGGCTCATCGGCACTAAATACCTATCTTATTGGTTCGTTGTGGACTGTGGGAGGCGAGTCGTTTGAGTCTATTAAATACGCATCAATCGTCATGAGCATGGGTGCGCTCCTTATATTCTATCTTATTGTGCTTAAAGTATCGAAAAATCCACTGCTAACAAGCCTCGCCACTGCTGCGCTCTCAACCAACATTGCATTCCTTAACTTTTCAAGATCGGGGTGGGAGAATATATTTACGAGTATCCCCTTGTTGTTGCTTGTGTACATCCTTCATCAGAAGCCGTTCCCTCTCACATTTCGAGATACAGCGCTATTCGTTGCCGCCATGGTGGCTAGTATGTATTTTTACCATCCTGGCAAGGTGCTTTTTGTGATTGCATACATCTGGTTCTTTGTCCGTCTGATGTGGTCGAGAGCCTCTCTACGTCATAAGTTGCGAGATATTGCGATTATTTCGGCGATTTTATGTCTGTGGAGTGTGCCTATCATATACTCGACACTCTCCCCCAGCACGAATGGGATTAGTAGAATTAGCAATGTCTCAGTGTTTAACACGGACGATCCTTCACAAGAATTTATGCATAATGTAGTGGTAAATTCGAAGGCGATATTTCTCTGGGAGAATAATAATTTGCGCTACGCAGCGGGTGGCACCGTGCTGAGCCCTCTTATACTCGTGCTCTATCTGGCGGCTTTTGCGGTATCTTTGGTGTTTAACCGTAAAATTCTCCTGTTTTTCTTGCTCAATTTCCTCATTATCCAAATATTGAGTACTCGTACACCCGATGTGGCTCGTGCAGTGCACCTGATCCCCCTCATTTACTACTTAATCACGGTGACAGTCGTCACTCTGCAAGAGAAAATGGCGCAATCGGGGAAGGCTATAAGAAGCATGCGCAGGGCTTTTTACGTTATCGTGTTGGTGTCATTTGCATTTTCTACGCTCTATGATATGAGGCAATACATACTGTTCGCCACCAATTCTGAAACAACAGAGTCCCGCAGACCCGCGGTGAAAATGGTTGATTATGCCAACTGGCTTAGTCTCACAAAACAAAACCCTCTGGGGCTAAGTCTCTCTCAGTGGGAAGATCTTTTGGAGAAACAAAGTAGCTCGTTCTAAAGCAGACGAAATATATTCTTCATGAGCCCGAGCGCCCCCTGCCTCCATGGCACACGATGAGATAATCCGCTTTTCCCCTCAAAATCTTGCAGATGATTCAGATACCAGTGGTAGTTGTCGACAAGTGCTTGTTTGTTCGAGTATTTTGGCTGATAGCCCAATGTTTTTTCTGCCTTCTCGATAGAAACGAATGAATCTTCTGCTGCTGTTTCGTATACCCAGCGATACAGAGGAGATATTTTTAGAGCCTCCATGAGCCTCAAGATCATAATGATGATGTTCGCGGGAGTTCCAATAATTCGTTTACCGAACCCAGCCTCGGTGAGCACCGCTTGGTAGTCCTCGCCCATGGTGGTGAACTCCTTTGCGCCAATGTTGAAAGTGTCATTCACGGTCTCTTTGGGTAGAGAGAGGCACGCGCTGATCGCATCACAAAGATCTGTAACGTGCAGAAGCTGGTATCTGTTTTTACCATTTCCAATCATCGGGAAACTGCATCCATCTTTCGCCCAATCGTACAGAAGTGCAAAAACTCCCAGTCTTTCAGGCCCAATAAACGATTTTGGTCGAATAATGGGTACGCACAAACCCTTTTTCCGATATTCCAAGCACACTTCCTCCGCAGCTACTTTAGCTTTTCCGTACGGTCCTACACCGATGAGCTTATCTCCTTCATAGAGTGGGTGATGGTCGGGTATACCATATACCGCAGTTGAGGAGATGAATACGACCCTATCAACGCGGAGCGTCTGGGCTACATCCAGCACATTAGTCGTCCCTTCAATGTCTGTCGAAAGAATGTCTTGCTCACTGTAGAGCGGGAGCGCTGCAGCAGTATGTACGACCAAATCAGAGCCCTTCACGGCTTGCATAAGCGTATCCTTGTCGCGCACATCACCGACAACTGAAGTAATTTTATCTTTGCAATCCACATAATCAAACGGCACAATGTCATACGAGACAACCTCGTACCCTTGTGCGAGTAGATGCCGAACTAGATTTATCCCCAAAAATCCCGAACCACCAGTAATAAAAACCTTCATAAAATGAAATATACAATGGAAAATGTATTGTCTCTATCTACTTTTCCCACAGAGCTCCTTGAAACTCCTCCCATCATGGCTTCCTACTATGCAAGCGCTGCAATCGGAGAACCACGAACATCCTTTTCCTGCAACTTGGGCATTAACGCACCCCTGAAAGTCGCCAGTGTGTTTGCCACAGTCGTAGTTTATAACTGAAAGTGGAATGGTGGTTCGGTTCGGCGGCGTCAGTGAGCTTTCTCCTTTAGTCCTATTTAATACAAACGTTTGATAGGCAACATATATCAAGAAGAAAACGCAAATTGCGACAATGATGACACTCGATATTTTATCTTCAATTTTTTCTGCTGAAGGTTGTGATTTCACTGTTCTTTCAAGCTCTGCTTCCAGGACTGGAGGTGTTTCGTGGGCAACTTTTTCTTTTGGTTTTGCACGGGATCTCGTAGTTTTTCTCGCAGGTTTTAGGGTTTTTTCTGTATTTTCCATATCTGATCATAGTATCATAGAGCACATTAACTTTCATCCTCTTCCCTATTGTTAGGTGAGTTGATATTATTCGTAACGCATGGACGTACACATTCACCCTTCATGGAAATCCCTCCTCCAAGATGAATTCGCGCAAGGATATTTCATAAAGCTGGCATCGTTTGTGAAACATGAATATCTCACTGGAGTTGTGTATCCACCACCTAAGTGGATATTCCGCGCGTTTGATGAGTGCCCGCTTGACGAACTTAAAGTGGTAATACTTGGGCAAGACCCCTATCACACGCCAGGCGTTGCCAATGGACTGTCGTTCTCAGCGAATGAGGGAAACACAATTCCGCCATCACTCCTCAATATCTACAAAGAAATCCGCGCTGAATTCGGCACTCCGATACCAAAATCACCCGATCTTACCCGCTGGGCAAAACAAGGAGTATTACTCTTGAATGCGACATTAACCGTGCAGAAAAGCCAGCCCGCTTCACATCAGGGTAAGGGATGGGAGCAATTTACCGATGCGGTAATACGACAGACTAGCGAGTCCAAAAAACATGTTGTTTTTATGCTCTGGGGAAATTTTGCGAAGAAAAAAGAAGTTCTTGTCGACTGGACAAAACACCTGGTGCTCAAATCGGCTCACCCCTCCCCTTTCTCAGCAAACAATGGTTTCTTTGGCAACAACCATTTCAAGCATTGTAACGAATATCTCTCAGAACACGGGAAAGAACCGATTGAGTGGTAGACGTGTTAACTCACTACATTTTGGGGCTTTCCCTCGAGAAACCCAAGAATATTTTCTACTACTATCGAAGAAAGTTGATAGATCGACTCTTCAGTATTATATGCAATATGAGGTGAAATCACTACATTGTCTAATGTAAATAGAGAATTATTGCCTTGCATTGGTTCATGTGAGAGCACGTCCAATCCGGCTGCGGAAATTTTATGTGATTTTAAGTTCTTATATAATTCATCTTCGTTGATTATCGCTCCCCGACCTGTATTCACAAGAACTACGCCTTTTTTCATAAGATTAAACTCTTTTTGGCCTATCATTTTATTGGTATTTTTGTTTATGGGAGCGTTGATAGAGATAAAGTCGCTCTCAGTGAGTAGCTTCTCCAAGTCCTTGCTCGATGAACTACTATTTACGAAAAGTATATCCATACCAAACCCTGCAGTCATGATTTCAGCAATGCGACGACCTATATTCCCATATCCAATAATGCCCAAGACTTTCCCACGTAATTCCTTACCTTTATATTCTGCTGGTCCCCATTTGCCTTGTCTAATTTCCTTCTCTGCTAGATAAGACATGCGAGAAGCTTGGAGCATGAGCGAAATGGCGTGCTCAGCGACAGCTTCTGTACAGTAATGTGGAGTATTTGAGATTAAGATATTATTCTTACGTGCTTCCTGCATGTCTATCCATTCATACCCTGTTGCAGCAACAGCTATCATTTTTAGCTTTTGACATGACGCAATGACCCTAGCAGGCATCTTGAACCAATTGTCGATAACTATATCGGCATCCCCTATCCTCTGAATCCCCTCATCTTCCGAAGGGATATCATTATATATGACAACTTCCCCGTATCGTTTGAGCGTTTCGACATGATCAGGATGTATTTCTACCTTGTCAACACTGACGATTTTCATAAGGATGCAACGAATGGCTAGAAGTGTGCCGTGGGAGGGGGTCGAACCCTCATGACTGTGAGGTCATTAGTTTTTGAGACTAACGCGTATGCCATTCCGCCACCACGGCTTTCCATTTCCTTTTGACTACAACTTAATCACCATTGTCATATCATTCTATGCTTCGCATCGTGTATGCTCCCGCTCATCGCGGGATTAAGCAGCAGTAAAACTCACTCCGTGTCGTCAACTGCTGACTTTAACATTCACGCCACCACGGCTTTCCAATGTAATTCCTGGGTGTAATTTTATCACAGTAATGGATTTGTGACCCTGTTACAATTATCCACATGCTCTCTGCCTTCGATACACAGATTACTCTTTGGCTCTCCTCTACCCTACCTCATCTCCCTATTTTCGATTCCGTATTCCACACGTTATCTCTCACTGGTGCGACATCCGTCATGTGGGCTATGATGGTGTTCGCTGTCTTTACTTGGGAATTCTACGTGCGGCAAAACAAGTATGTTTTTCTTGCTCAATTCTCCAAATTGGTTGTCACACTTGCAATATCTATCGCCATAGCAGGTGTGTCGGCCAACTACCTATTGAAACCCGTGTTTCAACGAGCGCGGCCATATGTTGCACAAAATATTTCTGCCCCCTACTGCCCACGTGATTACAGTTTTCCATCCGGCCATGCGACAGTCGCATTTGCAGGCGCATATATCTTAAGTAAGTTTGATCACGATCGCCGCAGACGGGTTCTATATCTGTTACTTGCTGTCGGAGTTAGTTACTCACGCATATACTTACTTTGTCATTACCTGGGGGATGTGGTGGGGGGGGCGCTCTACGGGGTTGCGACAGCAGTAGTAATGTACGAGATTGTGCATCAGCTCTATCACAAATATCATAAGTCTCCACGTATCTAGAGATCAAGATTCTTCTCCACACCATAAAACTTAACACGGTCTCCGCGGAAGATGAGATCAATCTCGCCTATTGCGCCGTTTCTGTGCTTCGCGATTGAGAGTTTCATCATTTTTTTACCCATATCCAAGATGTCGTCGTTCTCATTTTCTTGATAGATAAACATTACGACATCAGCATCTTGTTCTATAGCACCCGACTCTCGCAGATCGGCAAGTTGAGGTTTCTTGCTGCCCCGTTGTTCGACCATACGATTGAGCTGTGAAAGAACAAGTACCGGCACTTTGAGCTCACGAGCTAAGTTTTTGAGATTTTGAGAGACATAGGACACTTGTTGCTCACGTGAATCGATCTTACGGCCCGGATCCACAAGCTGCAGATAGTCGACAATTATGAGTTTTATGTCATTCGCAGACTTGAGTTTTCGCGCTTTTGAGCGCATCTCTAGCACGGATTGACCTGCCGTGTCATCGATAAATATCGGTGCTTCTGCAAGCTCTCCCATAGCCTCGATGACTGCTTTCGAGTCTTCAGGTGAGAGCCTGCCTGTTTTGAGCCTCCACGCGTCAATATCGGCTTGAGAGACAAGCAATCTGTCGACAAGTTCTTCCTTACTCATTTCAAGACTAAACATAGCAACCGCTTGTTTGTGTCGAAGTGCCACATGCAATGCCATGTTGAGCGCAAGTGATGTCTTGCCAACTCCTGGCCGTGCTGCAAGGATAAGTAAATTGGAGTCTTGCATGCCTGCAAGTTTCAAATCAAGTTCAGGAATGCCAGTGGGTACTCCTCGCAAATGGCTGTCAGATTTAGAAAGCTCCTCTAGACGATTGTAGCTATCCGCAAGTAATGCCTTGAGCGATATAAAGTCGCGCCCACTCGATTCTTCGGCGATAGAGAATATCTCGCTCTCGATAGCATCAAGCATTGTTCGTGTATCCGAGGTCTGATCAAAAGCCTTCTCCACCGCACGTGATGACACTTCGATGAGCTTTCGTTTCACAAAGTGGTTTTTAACAATGTTTGCATAGTGTTCCACGTTTGCAGCAGTTGGGACAGCTGCCAGAAGATCTGCGATATACGACTGACCTCCTGCAACCGTAAGGGTGCCTTCAGATTTGAGCTCATTTTTGAGCGTCACTGCGTCGACTGGTTGCTGTTTGTCGTACAAAGCCAGAATGGCCGCATAAACAACTTGGTTCTGCCGAGAGTAGAAGTGCTCACTTTTCAGGTAGTGCGCAATGAGCCCTATCGAAGAAGTATCCAAAAGGATGGCGCCGAGGACTGATTGTTCAGCATCAGAATCATGTGGTGGAGTTTTGAGTGCCTGACTTGCCATGTTTGCCATGACCCCCATTATAAAGCAAAAAAAGAAAACAACCAGTTCCTCCTTTCTTTCTCGGAACGAATTTGTATAATTGGAGGGAACGGTCGAGGTCTACGCCTGAATAGTTTAGTGGTAAAACAAACCCATGGTAAGGGTTAGACTGTGGGTTCGATTCCCACTTCAGGCTCATTGTTAGCTCTTAGCGAAGAGCTGTAAGCGATGAGTTTAGAGATGACAATGCCCGCCGACTTTCGCTCCGTGAGCCGCAGCGGGGATATGCTAAGGCGAACGGGAAGATGTGGAGGGCAAACAAACTTTTAGCGAGTATAATCAACAAGCTTATTCGCTTATACTTACACGTTAATACTTATATTTAATGCTCTATGGAAATCAAATATATCGCTCATTCGAGCTTTGTTATCAAGACTAAAACCGCAACTATCCTGACCGATCCTTTTGACGCAAGCATAGGAGTGAAATTCCCCAAAACGGCCGCGGACATTGTTCTTATCTCTCACCATCATGGAGACCATGACAATGTGAAGGGTGTCGAAGGTGAGCCTATTGTGTTCGATTGGCCCGGTGAATATGATTGTAAAGGCGCGGCCATCCGTGGCATAGCAAGCTTCCACGATAACGAAAAAGGTGCAAAACGGGGAAAAAATGTGATGTTTAAAGTCATCGTTGAGAACGTTAGTATTCTGCACTGCGGTGATCTCGGGCACATACTCGATGATAAAACATTAGAAGAAATTGGGAGTGTGGACATTCTCTGCATCCCTGTTGGAGGTTTTTACACCATTGACCCTCATGTTGCTATGCAAATAACCAAGCAGATTGAACCAGCAATTGTGATACCCATGCACTTCAACCAACCTGGTCTTAATCCAAAGGTTGCAGAACATCTGAAACCAGTTAGTGAGTATCTCACCGCCATGAACCAAACTGGGGTAACCACCGAATCCAAACTGGTATTCAAACGTGAGGATGTCGCCAAAGAGTCAAATACCCGAGTCGTCCTCCTCGAACGAACTGTGTAATGAGGCGTGGATTTGTCATTCTTTTTCCATTTTTGTTGGCAGTTTGAGATTTGTATTTTCGCGACACTACTCGCTTCGTGATTCGTGCGATCTCCGCTATAATAGTATCCATGACCGAAATCCACCCCATTGTCCCCGATCCTCCCAAAATCAAATTATCTCCTGTCAAAGTCGTAGTTTTTGTCGTAATCATCCTCGGAATACTGGTTTTTGGATTTTTCAAGAGGACTAAAACCCGTGAACAACACAATGGCAAGTTGGTGTTGGGAGAGAACACCCAAACTATTGAGTCGTATCTTCCCGATGGGCTTAAAGACTCGGTTGCAAGTGTTTCGGCGCAAAAAAATTTAGTCAAGCCCGAAATGCTCTTCCAGACGGGGAAAGATTTAGTGGCATCTCAAGCCGGAAAACTCGCCAGCCAGGCAGGAGAACAGGTCGAAAAGGTCGCGTCAGGTGCCGCCAAAAATGTTACTGATTTCGTGTACAAAAATACCATTGAACGGATTATCGATACGCTCATCTACTCTCTGCCCCAAGAACGACAAGAAAGATATAAATAAACGTAAATGATGAAAAAAATGAATTCTAAACAACTACGTGCGGCAGATGTCATGGATGTTGCAAATGATATGAAATCTGTCAAACGAAATCCTCTCGTGCTTATCCTCGAAAATATTTATGACACTTACAATATTGGCGGGCTTTTTCGGCTGGCTGATGGGCTCGGAATCACAAAAATGTACCTCTGCGGAGAAACAGAAACCCCGCCCAATAATCGTATTCATAAAGCTAGTTGCGGAACGTATAAAGTTGTTCCATGGGAATATTGCACATCTGCACAAGTCGCCATTGAGAAATTCAAGACAAACACGACGTGTAAAAAAGGTGACTGTATTCTCGAACGCGGCACCGGCTGTTCGAGTGACGATACATTCGAAATGCATGGGTTATCTCGTGCAAAAACAGGACAAAATATGTTGGGGGAACGAGCGAGTTCGGTACCAAGTGAGAGAATACAGTCACCGACTCACAAGCGTAAACCTTCTGTTATTGCAATAGAGCAATCTCCTACCTCTATCCCCTACACATCGCTCAAGCCTACTTTTCCGCTTGCCTTGGTAGTGGGCAACGAAACGACCGGTGTTACTCCTGAAACTCTGGCCCTGTGCGACAAAACAGTGGAGATACCCATGTGGGGCATAAATAAATCACTGAACGTAATAGTGAGCGCAGCAATCGTCTCCTACCATCTCATGCAGAATGTCTGATCAAAGGCAAAACGCGCATGCATCCTCTCATATCCATGGGTACTAATGGCGCCAAAATGCAGTGCTCGAGCGCTTCATCCTATAGTTGCAATTGATATACTCCTATAGTATAATTCTCCAAATGAACTTCACTCTCAAAAGCATTCCAACAATCCTTCTATTTGCAGTAGGCGTTGCAATTTTTGCAGCTCCCGTGTCTGCTGGAATGTACGGATCATACGGTGGATACGGCGGGAACCCTCCCGATTGTCTTTCAGTGGATCAAACCGTTTCTAATCCCGCAATTTCTAAAACAATTGAATATATCGATAATATCACCCCACAAGGCGCTAAATACAAACCAAATCAAGCGCTCTATGCACGGGTGACTGTCAGAAATAACGGAAATGAAATTGTGCCAAATGTTGTGGTAACCAATGAAATTCCAAAATGCTTCACCTACATCGGCGGACCTGGATCAATCAATAAAGGCGGGAATGTGTTGACGATACCTGTTGGCGATCTCAACCCTCAAGAAGAAAAAGTAATGTATGTCACCTATAAAGTAGGCGAACCCACCTGTTTCCCCAATGCGCCTATCTATTGTGCAACCAACAAAATGCATGTACAAGGCGATATTTGCAACGCCGTAGAAGATAACGCTCAGCTTTGTGTCGAACCACAAGTGCTTGGACTTACCAAAGGCGGGCTCCCTATCGAAGTACAAGAAACTCCTGATTCAGGCCCTGGATTTGGCATCTTGCTTGTTGGCGCACAACTCGCGCTCGGCACCGCAGGGATCTACCTCAAAAAGCGCTCACAGAGCTAAGCATTCTCCCCTTACACACTTGCACTTTTCTCCTCAGTTTGGTATACTATAGGTTATCTTACGTCATTCCCTGGGGGTAAAGCATCCTCAATCAGAATGTATAAGATACTTAGAATTTTTTATCCCACTCCCCTATTGCAGAGGAGTACGGGTAAAAAACGCACGTTAACATTCCGAGAGCTAATAAATTAAAATAGAAAAAGCACATGTAATAGTGTGCGGGAACAATCTGTGTTCACATAATGCGAATACAGATCGTTCCCGCACGGCGCGCCACGTTGGCGATGCTATAAAGCGGGGAAATTTTCGAGCCGCCCACAAGGAGGGGCGGTAATGATGAAACGAGTAGCCTTTTTAGTGTTGGCCGCCCTCGTGGTGGCCCTGCTGATGTCGGCGCTGCCGGGCGCTGTATCAGCAGCCGATCCGACCCCCCCGGGTTGTGAGTGGGTGTACAAAACCCACTCGTTTTTGGGGCTGACCTGGGATACGTATTCCCTCGTCTGTCCCACGTCTAGTACACCCCAGCCATGGTGCACCACGCATCCGCAGGATGCGGACTGTCGTGCACCGGCAACCCCCAGACCCCAGCCGACACTGGGAGTCTGTGGAACAACTCGGTACAAAGTTGTTGCTGGGGATACTTTGTTGTTGCTGGGGATACTTTGTTCGGAATAGCGCAACGGTTCGACACCACCGTTGCGCAAATCCGATTGATGAACGGGATTGCTGGAGACCTAATCCGGGTGGATCAGATTCTCAAGTTACCATCCGGGCCTTGCTCGGACGGTAGACATTCCCGTTAGGTTTCCTCCGCACGGGGAGGATTGTTTAGGGGGTGCCTGGCCGTGCCCAGCCCCCCCATTAGCTCTTGGAATTCGTCCCCTCACCTTGCTTCGCGTTTCGCGTTGAAGGGTGAGGGGGCACATATTTTATCCACAATTACTGTTTCCCCTTCTCTATTCCATGTTCGATATGAAAATGTTATTATGATAGCAGTATGCCCCACAAACTAAGCTATCTCCAGATCCGCACCGCCAAAGATGACGAGACCAAGCCTGATGCCGCTCAGCAACTCTTTTCGTCTATGCTCCCCTCTCATGTTGGGCTTGTCAAGCGTGCTATCTTCGGCGTTCCCAAAACATATAGCTTCGAAATCTATCTCATGGGCCAAACTGTCTATTTCTACACCATTTGCCCCACCAAAAAAGAGACACTGGTCAAAAGTTTGGTGCAGTCTGCATATCCCAAATCATCACTTGTTTCAACCACCGATCCCTTCGATATTGTTGCCAAAAGCAAAGTGCTTTTGCCTGCCGAAATTCAGCTCACCCGCCCCTATTACCTCCCCATCCGCACATACAAGGAGCTTGGCGACATCGACTCCCTCACCAACTTACTGGGATTCCTATCCAAACAAGGCCCAGAGATCCGCGTTGCTATCCAAATACTTATAACCCAAACACATTTCAACTGGCAAAAAGCGGGGCTCTCGGGCGGAAAACAAAAAGTGTATGATGCCGAAAAAGGCACATACTCAGAAAAACAAGTAGAAAGCCAATCGCTCATTGCCTCCAAAGCCGCGCTCCCAGGAGGGAAAGTGGTATTTCGGCTCATTGCGGGCACTGATAACACTGCACTCGGCACCGAAGGGCTTGAGTCGGTGATATCGGGCATTGCAGGGATGTATGGCTCGCTTGGCATTGGTGAGGGTAATCGGTTCAAGCTCCGCAAGGTTTTGGTCACCAAAAAAGCATTTATGCAACGAGTCAAAGAGCGCAAATCTATGTTTTTTGAGAAAAAGAATCAGATTTTAAATGCTGCAGAGCTTGCGACCATTTGGCACCCGACCGGGAAATCAGTATCAGGAATCAAAAATATCCGCTGGGGTAAGCAGCTCCCCGGAGAGCCCCCTATCACCCTCCCCGTCGCCAATCAAATTACGGATGAAGAAAAGCAAAAGACCAACTTTTTCGCACGAACTGAGTTTAAAAACGAGGATACTATTTTTGGCATTAAAGAAGAAGATCGGCGTCGGCATATCTACACCATCGGTAAAACAGGTGCCGGTAAGTCAACGCTTATCGCAAACATGGCCATTGATGACATTCGTCGAGGTCGTGGCATTGGGATAATTGACCCTCATGGCGATCTTGCCGAGACAATACTGGACTATATCCCCAAGCGCAGGATGAATGATGTGGTGTATCTGGAGCCATTCGATACCGATCGGCCTTTCGCACTCAATGTGCTTGAGGTGAAACACCAACAGCATCGAGATCTCATCTCCTCCGGGATTGTTGCAATTTTCGGGAAACTCTATGCCAACAGCTGGGGTCCTCGACTGGAATACATTTTGAGAAACACCGTGGTAACGCTTTTGGAACTTCCCGAAGCAACGTTGGTCGATGCGTTGCGCTTGCTGTCGGACAAAAAATGGAGAGATAAGAAGCTCTTACAGGTAAAAGACCCGGTGATGTTGAACTTCTGGAAGCATGAGTTCGATGCATATACCGATAAACTCCGCACTGAAGCAATATCGCCGATACAAAACAAAATCGGGCAGTTTGTGACCTCGCGTATGATTCGCAATATCATCGGCTCAACCAAATCGACTATCGATTTGCAAAACATCATGGATGAGGGGAAAATCCTCATCCTCAACCTTTCACAAGGCAAGCTTGGTGAGGATAATGCGTCGCTCTTGGGCGCCATGATTATTACTCAAATCCAGCTCGCCGCGATGAATCGAGCATTTACCAAAGAAGAAGATCGTCGTGACTTCTTCCTCTATGTCGATGAGTTTCAGAACTTTGCTACAACATCGTTCGTAAAAATTCTTTCTGAAGCCCGCAAATATCGCTTAGCGCTTACGCTTACCAACCAATACATCGAACAACTCGATGAAGATATTCAGCGCGCAGTATTCGGCAATGTAGGTACGCTCATTAGCTTTGTTATGGGGAGCCGCGATGCTGAGCTTTTCTCCAAGGAATTTGCAAGTCTGTACACTCCGGCCGA
>JAGOLU010000067.1 GCA_017993865.1 Candidatus Woesebacteria bacterium | reverse complement strand
CGAGGAAATGTTGGCGATTAAATGATTTGACTGTGGCGTGAGAGCCCGCAATATCCATGCCTAACGGATGATTTGGATACAGTAGCGAATCGTACACATTTGAGACCTTGCTCTGGGGCATATCCTCGTACATATTAATCTCCTCCACAATTACCCCTTTCTCCTTCTCAATTTCCTTTGACTCAAGCTTGGCCGATGTTACCATATCTGCAAGGACATCAAGCATAAGCCCTGTTTTATCAACGGTGCCTTTGATCCAGTAGCCGGTGTGATCTTTGCTCGTGAATGCATTAAAGACCCCTCCCATACCCTCAATTGTTGAGCTGATGGTAAAGCTGTCTGGGTATTTTGCGGACCCCTTGAATGCCATATGTTCGAAGAAGTGCGCGATGCCGTTATTGGTAGGTGTTTCGTATCTACTTCCTGCCTTGACGAGCAAAAGGACTGTCGCAGATTCAGCGCCGCCCGTATCAGCCAAAACTACACGAAGTTTGTTAGGAAGGGTGATTTGTTCGATTTTCATAGGGTTATATCAGGAGCAAAGTATAGCAGATGAGTAGCGAGTGAATCCGCCAAGTTTAGCCCAAACATACCCGATTCTATCTTTTTCACCGACCTTGGACCAGAAAGAGAAATGTGGTCAGAATAATCAAATCAGATGCTACAATGTCACCAACTAATTTTCGCTCATAATGAGACTAATTGGGAATATAAAACTTTTTGTTAGTAAACATAAATTGCTGCTTTTCTTGTTGTTGCTCCTGAGTGTCCTGTTGGGAATATATATACGCCAACTCTCCACAATCCCAAGACTCTCGCAGGATCAGCAGGTCAGAGAATCTCCACGCATTTGCGTACATACCTTAGCTATTCATGGGAGTCATGAGGGGGTTGAGCTCGTAAGTTATCCTTGTGATAAAGCCATGGATTGGGGGCGCCTGCAGTCCCCATCTATTGAGGCGGTAAGACGAGGAGTGAAGCGGGACACAATTTTCAAAGAAGAAGGTGTCTACGACTCATGGACAACCCCAGAATGTCCGCATCTTTATTTTGAAAAAAGCAGGATAGATTCATATGGTATGATCATCATGAAACAGGGGCAAATCTGTAAAATGTTCGCGCATGATTACCCTGAACCTATTCTTGAACATATCGTTGTGGATGTCGAGGGAAAGTTCCAGGTGATCTTCAAAGTAGATTCGAATAATGTTCAGCTTGTTCCAAAGGTGACGGACGTCGTTAGTGATTGCCCGTACCTGAAGATTTTGTCGGATAAGATACGTGTACAAGATATCAAGAAAGTCGTATGTGTGATGATTGCCGGTATTAGCGAGTATTCTACCCCCAACCTAGTTGTGTTATATGAGGTGCAAGATCCCCCAGAGGACACTGCTCCTTGGCATATTGAGGTATATGAACAAAGGGGAGAAGGGCTACAGTCTGTGCTCGAGGCTCAAAGCCCACTGACTAGAGTAGACGCGAACATTGCCCTCTACAAAGACGGTAGTGTTTGCCTCCTAAATGAATTCGGGTCCTGTAGATTAGCAGGACTAATAACACACAGCCCACCAAGAGATGGATATACCAACGAATCTGGGTACAAGATTGTATGGAAGCCTTGATGTCTAACCTACGTAAACCATGTCTGTTACGGTGTGGTATTCCACAGGGGGAAAGCATAGCAGATGAGTAGCGAGTGAATCCGCAAAGTTTGGCTCAGATACATCCGTTTCGGAATCGTTCACCGAGCCGCAATAAGCAAAAGAAATGCAGTCAGAACAATCAAGAAGGCTGAAAAGTACACCGCGACAGAAACTCCTCGATATAGCGCCCATTTGTATGTTGAAGAATATTGAGAAAAAACAAATAGATGATCGCCACGACGCTCCGCACGGAGCCAGGAACTCAGAAAGAGTATGAGGGCAATGAGACCAATTATGTTGAAAAAGATGGTAGGATTGTTGGGTCGTATCCAGAGCAAGACGCCATTCCCTATACAGATAAAAATAAAGGCTGCATATGATCTCTTAAAGAACCACTCCAATTCTGTCAGAATCCCCTTCTGCTCTCTTACGTTCAGAATGATATGTTTGCGGAGGAACTTACGTAGTTTGTGTTCTGTGTTACGAACCATGTGTATACTCATAATATATCATGAGAGATGGGGGTTCTAGATAATAATTACACGAGAAAGGGCTTTTTGCGGATGAGGCGGTAAGCCAACATGATGGCACCCGAAACTGTGGTCCACACTACTACGGGGCCGAGCGCATCTACATTGATCGGGTGATAGTCGGTCATCCCAGATTTTGAGAAGACGAACGCAGCAATGAGGAAAAACACCACAGTACTCCCCGTAAGCACATCCATAAATCGGCTCGGAGATGGTGTGCTTTGTGTTGATTTGGTTTTAAAGAAGAGGTACGCGGCGACTCCAGCAACAACAAACACAGTAAGATACGTCATTGCGCTCATCGGAGGATATGAAATCTTCAAGCGAAAGAGTAAGCCGACAAACAACCATAGACCAAGCACGATGAGTCTGCTTTTTTTCGATAACAGAGGCTCAAAACTGTTCCGCGGCGCCAATCTATTGGCAAAATAAAGTGTCATGGTGGTTTGGAGGAGAGTCCACCAAAACAAGGTGCACCAGACAAATAACCCTACATTTACCCCCAATACAAACGGCGGAGTGAAATATGCTTTTATGGGAATGAAGAAGAGTGAATATATTGTCCCGATGCCAAAATATGGTATGAGCATGGCCTTCCAATCATTCGGCTTATATTTCCGAATGAGATCTTCCACGAGCACGAACCACAGAAAATAGACCAAGAAGAGAAACACACTACGAAATGGGTTTGCCACAAAGCTATTCACTCCCCTGAGGGAGTATTCAAAAAAGAGATTGAAGATTGCTGCAAGCAAAGGTATGGATAGTTTTTTCATAGGGAGAATTGAGCTGCAGCTATTACTATACCATTTTGTGAGCCCAATATCGCCACTTTCGAACTATTGTTGGGTCAATATCGACAACTATTCAGAGAATTATCTGCTGCAACCACTATTATAAATAATCTACCCTCAAATAACGGTAACTATGTAGTCTAGGAATTTGAATAGTCTTTCGTTGATCTCCTTAAAATCGTAGGTCTTAAGTTTTTCCGTAGACTCAATATAGGGCATATTTTTGTATGCTTCCAGTTCATGAGTCGAATTGACGATCATCTGTTCGATTGTCTCTGGAGTAAATTCAAAATGACATTGAAAACAGTAGACTTTCGGGGAATATCTAACTATTTGTCTGGGGCAGCCTGCGCTATATGCTAATATTTTAGACTCTGGGGTCAGGCCAGGCATATCCCCATGCCAATGGCCTACGTCGAATTTCTCTGGTAACGTTTTGAAGAATGGGTCATTCTTACCATCATCTGTCAAAGTAAGCTCAAACACCCCAATTTCTCTGTTCGGACTGTGGTCAAACCTTGCATCCATCGCTTCCCCGATAAGTTGTGCTCCAAGACAAACGCCCAACAGAATCTTATTGCCATCGATGGCAGTTTTGATGAATTTAACTTCCTTTGCAGCGTCAAAATGTGCGCATTCTTCTACCGTGGTCGCGGGAGATTGTGGTCCACCCATCACCACTAAAAAGTCTATATTATCTGAATTCTCTGGAAATCTATCTCCCCCATAAAGTCTGGTATGCGTTATTTCGTGATTTTTCTCTTTTGCCCACAGTTCAATAGCTCCGGGAGCCTCAAAACTCTCGTGCATAATGATGTGAATTTTCATTTTAGGTAAGAATACGAGCAATAACTCTTACAGGAGCAGCTTCTGCTTCGAACTTGGCAGGGAGAGCAAAAACTTCAAACTGAGCAATCCCCATAAGTTGGGAGAGGTTATTCAGCCCTTCAATAATGAGGATTTCTTTGCTCAGGAGAATCCTATGTACATTGTATGGTGCTTTGTCAGGACTTGGGGTATCCATCCCCACGAATTTTATCTTTAATTCAACCAATCTGTGGGCGAATTCTGCTGTTAAGTCTGGGTAACTTTCATAATATGCAGGCTCTCTAAATTTTTCGTCAAATCCTGTGTAGACAATAACACAATCTCCTTCGTGTATCTCTTTACCGTCCAAAAGCTCAGCTCCTACTTCTTTCTTGCCTCGCGCATCTACTAGGTGTCCGTGCGCAATAAACTTCTCAGCGCTTATCTCTGACAGTTTTTTACCCCCAGGGATCATATGCAGTGGAGCATCCATATGAGTACCGATATGCATTCCTGACTCTAAGGAATAATGGACAATATCGTTATCGGTATCTATGTGTTCTTGAAGTACTGGTAAGTTGTCACCAGGGAAGACCGGCATGGAGTTGGTGAATGTGTGCGTGAGGTCAATAATTTTCATATTTGTCCGTATTATACCCAAAAGAAGAACCTCAGTTCGTAGGAAAATCAAAGTGAGCCCACAGAGATTCGAACTCTGAACCAATTCCTTAAAAGGGAACTGCTCTACCGTTGAGCTATGGGCCCGATCTATCTCTCAAATATCTCCTGCCAAACCCTGTCTTAAAATATTGTTCTCTTGCATATGCACTGCTTTTACTCTTGCAGGCTTCATAGTATACAAGCTGTACTGGTAATCTATGTTTCGTTGCTTGAACTAAACCTCCTTGGTGCTCTCTGACTCTTACTTTTAGATTACTTGTGCAACCTATATACAGCCTTCCATCTCGCTCACTTCTCAATACATATGTGTAATAAAACATATGAACCAAAGGGAACTGCTCCCAGCCCGCTAAGCATTCGCTAGCGTGGCTGGCACGGTACCGTTGCGCGCCCGCCTGTCTGAATTTACCATAGACGGCGGAGCTATGGGCCCGTTACTTTCTAGGGGGAGATTATATCATCCTAAACGGCTTACTTACAAATAAAGTTGAGTATCTTACCGCGGACGTAGACAACCTTAACGATATTTCCCGTTAGATGTTTCATAACAGAAGGCGCCTCTTTTGCTATTTTTTGAACCTCTGTCTCATTATCGATATCTTGTTGTGCCAATACTATTGTCCCGCGAACCTTACCATTTACTTGCACAGGGATTTCGAGTGTATCGGCCACCAGAAGGCTTGGATCGAACGCAGGCCAGGTCGCGATATGGATCGATTCTGAGTGACCAAGTAAAGACCACAACTCTTCGGTTAGATACGGTGCATAGGGGGCTAAAATAAGCAAGAACTT
>JAGOLU010000066.1 GCA_017993865.1 Candidatus Woesebacteria bacterium | reverse complement strand
TTATAAACCTTATCTTTAATGAGATCAAACAGTATTTCCGGCATAAGCCTTCAGCATTTCCAAACATATGTTACACCATATTACATATCATAGTCCCTCCAACCGAATCTTGACAATATTATTTAAATATGCTATAAGAGAGAAAGTCGACACAGAAGCGACTCTGGTATTTTATAACCAGTTATTCCGAGTCCATTACCAATGAGGAGAATCAGCCATGAAATCACGTTCACGTACGCTTATCAACATAGCCACCGCATGGGTGCTCGCATTCTTCGTCGCTGTGACCTGTCAGGTGGCAAGTGCGGCAACCGAAAATCTCGGACAATCAACATGGGTGGTGACCATGGAGGGTCATTACCTCACGTGGATCCTACGGATCTCCCAAGTCGATTCCGGTGGGCAATTCGTCGGTACATATGACGGAACACTCAACAACGACGCAAAGCGCCCGATCACCGGCTCCGTATCACACGACAGCGGACAAACCATCCTGACCTACACCACTCCCAGTGGTACCCCGGTATCAGTTACGAGACAGCCAGACGGGAATTTCTCAGGAATCTTCACCAACAAAAAGGGGGTGCAAAAAAGAACAACTCTTCGACTCATTCAGGAAGCCGAGATTCCTTCCCTGGCCGAAGAAGAAAAGCGCCGGCAAGCGCAGCAGATCATACCGCCAAAGGAAGACGTCCCAGCATCATGCGCTTTCTTCGGTGGCGCGTGGCAAGGTCAATGGAATACCAGCGGGTACGGAGTATTGCACCTGTGGGTTGAAGATATCAACCAAGCCTGCAGAGCGACGATTCGTTATTCAGACAAACCCATGAGAGGAAAAACCGGAATCCCTGTGCAGATGGAGTCCAACGGGAGTTTCTCTTTTGTCTGCAACCAAGCTACTGGCGGCACTTGTGTCGTCAGCAAGTCTGGAAATGATGTATACGTCAACTATACAAACCCTCAAGGAGGAAAGAACGGCGCAGCGCTGACAAAGCAGTAACAGGAACCATCGTATAAGTTCAAACGTGGTTTCTCTCTGTTCTCAAATTCGGGGCAAGGTCAAATCTGACCTTGCCCCGTTCTTTTTTTTATCACCTCATAGCGCTATTATGGAAACGGATGAGGTAAAGGATTTATCGTCTTTGCAGGCTTATACCCAAGAGCACGACATGCTTCCTGTAGACGCGGATTACCAAGCGGTGCTCTCGATTCATCCATAAATAACGGAAGTATTGCTGGAACAGATACGCTTACCGAAGAATATCCGAGGGTATCGAGTACTTCATGTTTCGCTTCGTAATAGAAAATCTCATACCTTTCCCCTTTCTTCTGAAAAATCTTTTTCAGGTGCTTGAGTTGCTTTTCTGGCATCATATTTTTCTCTGGTGCACCTAAGAACGACTGATTGATACTGCGTAATTCCCCCTGCAGGAAGAATTGTATCTTTTCACCCATACCTGGGCTACCCCAATACGACATTCTCGTTATGGAATTTAATGTCGTCGTCGTAAATGGCTCCATCCCATCAGGTAATATACACGACTGCCCTTTATCCATCCTGTCTCGCAACCAATATCGTACGCTAATGGCTTCTATGAGGCTGCGGATAAGAGCGTGCTCGGGATCTAATCCACACCCCCCACCAAGAACAACTGATGGTCCTCCGCCATATTCATCTTCAAGCACCGTTATCACCACAGGGATATGGAAATCAGAGGTCGCATCTAAAAAAGATACTCTCAGGCCATAATTTTTACATGACTCGAGCAATGATACTATCTCTGGATTCTTTATTGAAGTCACCTCAATTCTCGGGGGTGCAATTCGATTCAACCAAAACAGCATAAAAGCATCCCGTTGAATGAGCTCATAGAGTCCAGACAGGAGTGCTTCGGTCAACGTGAACATTCCACCATTTCCGCTCGTACTCATCTGACGAAGTATTGGTTCATTTGAGAGAATTTGATAATTCCAATACACCATCTGAGCCGGAATCAGAGCCTTCTTTTTCGTCATCAGAGATATTCCTTCTACCCAACAAAATCGACTAGCGTCATCGAATCGGTATCGTGGAAATTTCTCCTTCTGCCATGGGGAAAATTGATCAAGGAGGAATGGATCAAAAAAATGTGTTTTCTTTTGTCTCAGGTCACTGATTGAAGCGGAGATCAGGTCTTTGTTCCTATATATCGTCAGAGGGTATCGCTCCAAAAGTTCTCCAACCACCTTGGAAAGGGCTTCTTCCATATCAAAAGAGACTCCACGGCTGTAGCCCCCCTTTATGCGAGAACCATCAGTTTCACCATTCTTTGCCCATAAACGAATTCCAAAAACTTTCGGCTCATCATGATACATTTTATCGAACGACGGATATGGGTACTGGGTGATACCTGCTTTATATATGTAGTCGAACACCTTCTTCCACCGAAGTGGGAAGGGGGAAGGAAAATCATAACACGCATATGTTTTACCAAAAATGCGATTCGGCAAACACAACCACTTCCCGAAGAGGACGCGCATTTGTTTCTTCCACCCAAGAGGATTCTTGTACCTTGATGCCGGAGCCTGAATTTCGTGAACTACATCATTTGTGGATTTGATATTCCAACTTGGATACGGGAAAAAATACCGTAAGTCCTCAAGGTGCTCATGCGTACCCGTCAATATACTCTCGTTCTTTCTCTCTTCTCTCCTCATATCCTCCTGAATTTATCGCCCGATTGAAAAAGCGTATACCACTGATTCGTTCACCCCATCAATATCAAGCGCTTTTTCGATATTTCTGTCTCGTGTCCCGCCTAATGCACAACACTTTAATCCGAGAGCCTCAACAGCTAAATGAATATTTTGTCCGATATGTCCAGCCTCAAGCAATATATATCGATATCCTCGTTCACCATATTTCATCTGATTCCGCTCAAAAATAGCTGTCATCACCAAAACCATTGACGCATTATTTATCCATTCAAAACGAAAGAGATTTTGAATATCTGCTTTCTCAAATATATGCCCGCGCACAACCTCTAACTGATGGCTCATGACATCGTAATGATACCATCCTGATGGCATATCTTTACCTGAAACTAAAACAAAGGGATATATCTCAATTGGAAACCGCCCCCCGGCAGAGGGTTGCGCTCGGCCTGAAAGCCCACCCTCTACATCATGAGAAAATATCCCACACGAATATTTCAAAATAACAGCCAACTCATTTAATGAAATAGACTGCTTCCCTCCATAATCGCGTCTTGATCTCCTCTGTGATACAAGATCACAGAAGTCTGCCTGTACCTTTTCGTCCGGAAGAGGAATTTTCGGGAATCGAGAATAAGCTTTGAAGTTCTGTACTTTCCATGCCTCAGGCCAATCATTTGAATCCTCAGAAATCGGAGGATGTCCCTTGCTCCCGTCTTGAGAGGATTGATGAAATACTTTTGAAAAATCAATATCCATATGTTCTATGAGCTTTATACGATATTTTACTCAAGACAAAAAAACTAAAATGGACTCATAGCCATAGCAAACAAGAATGAAATACCAAAAGCATAGATGATATATAACAGGTTTTTCATCTTACGTCTATCGGATCTTTTTATCAAGTTCGCTAAGAAAACAATCAGTACTGTGGTATAATGTCATAATAGATGGATAACATAAAAGATACAGTCATGTACAAAAACTCTAAATTCAAAGGAATACCTACTCGAATCTTTCTCATCAAGATGGTACGAGCTTTTACATTTGGATCAATGATTTTGTTCTTCATTTCAATTCTTTTCATTCCTAGATTTTCACTCATTCTAGGAAACGTGTTCTTTGGTGATATAAAGCCTCTCTATAATATCAAATTTGCGCAAGCGCTTTATTGGCACGCAGCCTATCCGATTCTGCCCCTACAGTCCCCAAAGTATGCTCATTATCAACTCTCCAGAACCTATTTTATATATGGGAAACAGAACGAGGCGTTTGAAGAAGTGAACAAAGAACTTAAAACCTATCCAGAAAATACTCAGTCATATTATATCCTCGGCCTTACCAATGGCTACATGAACCGAACCTATGAAGCTATAGATGCTTTTTCTTACTACATCAATGCCCATCCAGAATCCTGGGCGGGAAGAAACGATAAAGCTTGGCTTCAATTCCGCCTAGGGGATATCGATGGAGCTCTCGAAACAATGCAACCCATTATCAAACGATATCCTGAGACTCCCTGGGTACAAAATACCTACTGCGCCCTACTCATCAATAAACCAGAGAGATTAGAAGAAGCAAAGGAGGTTTGTACTCTCGCAAAGAATCTTGTCGATAAAATGACATCCAAAGACTGGGGGCGTGCCTATCCCGGTAATGACCCTCGTATCTACGCAACAGGGTTAGAGGCAATGCAAATATCGGCCGAAAAAAATCTCCAAATAGTCAGAGAAAAGAATGTACCCTAATAAACTCTGCCACTTGACACAATTCCAAATGTTTTCTTTGCGTGATATATTTAATATGATATCTTGCGTATAGTCAATATATAATACACATATGATTAATCTCTTGTTTCCTCTTAAAAAATCATGCAAGTTCCACTTACGTACATTCAGGCATTCTATCTTTTTCGGATCACTTGCACTTTTCTCTCTTCTACTACTCACAACTTTTGTTATTACCAAGGGTCCCATTCCTCCAACATCTGAGATTGCGTACACCGAGCATTCTCCAAGCGGTGAAGAGGCCGGCTCAGTTGTCCCTGCGAGCTGTGATAGTGCTGCTCCATTTGGTTGGGCGGGCATGGGAGGACTCTATTTTGATTGGTTCACGGGGGTTTGGCGCAACTCTGGTAGTCACTTCAACGGTGATTGTTTGACAACCTGCCCAACTGGTGTAGGCACCTATGATCCATACTACAATCCTTCTGCCTCTGGTTGCTGTGTGGCCAATACTGGTTGGGGCTGCTGGTCAGCACCGAATGCCTGCGGGGCGCAAGGCTGGGGAACCTATAACTGTGCAGGTACCTGTAGCGGTGTAACACCTGCTAATCCCTGGTATCTTGGAGTAGGCTGCTGGTCAGCACCGAATGCCTGCGGAGCGCAAGGCTGGGGAACTATCAACTGTGCCGGTGCTTGCACCGGTGTGACACCTGCAAATCCCTGGTATCTCGGAGTAGCCTGCAGCGCTTCTAATGCTTGCGGGTCGACGAATTGGGGAACCTACGACTGTGCTGGAAATTGCAGTGTTGGCGCACCTGCTAACCCTTGGTATCTCGGAGTAGCCTGCA
>JAGOLU010000065.1 GCA_017993865.1 Candidatus Woesebacteria bacterium | reverse complement strand
GATAATATACGTTCAGGAAGTTATCGTAGTCGTTTATCACCTTACCCATACGTCCGAGGGCCACTTCATCGTACACGGGGATAAGGCTTCTTTTGGTCATATAGTCGTAGATGCGCGTAAATGCACATATTTTTTTGGGGATTTGGTGGTGGTCAAACATACCCAAGCCGACATCCACATGCACCACACTTGGGTCAGAGTCTACCGGCACGTTTTGGTATGTGGTTCCTGCTGATATGAATGCATACTCAACATCATCTCCCTGGAAACCGGGATAATAGCGACGGATGAGCCATACAGAAGACAGCGCGTCTTGGTCGGGATTGATATGAGTAACGATTACTTTTGACATATATGAGGTGCTAATTCAGGTTATTGCCTATTTTACTATACAATTTGGTACGGATCCGACCAATTTTATACGAATCTTTCCAGAACTTCTCAAGTTCGTCTATAGGAACCCATTTCAGCTCTCTTGATTCTGTCTCCTGTCGAAGTAGCTTTGATGACTTATTGGTCGTAAAGACATATCGTATATCATAGTGCACATGTGGGGGAACACCCTTATATTCTGGTATTTGGTGTATATCAACATCGAATATGCTGCCTTCCACCCAACATTTGTCTAGCCCCGCTTCCTCGAATACCTCACGTTTTGCCACTTCAAGAACATCTTCATCTCCATCACAATGGCCCCCGAGCTGCAACCACTTATCTGCTTTTATATGGTGTGTCAGTAACAAATACCGCCCGCTTTGGTCTACCGCATATGCAGACGCAGTGAGATGCCCGCGTAAACATTCTCTTTCAAAAGCCCGTGGTTCCTCTTCCAGAAACGCAATAGTTCTTTTTACCGCAGCATCCTCTCGCTCATCATAGGCTCGATATTGTTTCAACGCTGCGAGCAGTGATTGGCGATTCCCCATATTCTTATATTTCATGCCAATGTTAAATTTCGTTTACACTCATAAGTCTGCTTTCTTTCTCATTTCTTCGTTTGACCTCGACAGAATCTCCTGTTCGTTTACTCACCACCACACGGATGGGACACCCAATGAGGTCCGCATCAGCAAATTTTTCTCCCGCACGTGTGTCCACTCTGTCGTCAAACAGAACTTCATCGGGGAATCGTGTCAACAATTCCGCATACACTCTTTTTACTTTTTCGTTCACTGCTGCATCGTGAAGATCAATGCCAACTAAGTGAACCTTGTACGGAGCGATCGACTCAGGCCAAACGAGACCTCTTTCATCAGAGAACAGTTCAGCGAGGAGTCCCATGAGGCGCGTAACTCCAATACCATATGATCCCAAAAATACAGATGTTTTGGCCCCATTCTCATCTTTAGCAAACAGTTTCATGCTGTCGCACTTTGATGTACCGAAATTAAATATATTCCCCACCTCTGCAGAATTCACTTTCGTAAGCTCTTCTCTCTTCACTCCAAGTTCTGCAAGAACGGTGTCATCAAGGACTTCTTCATTCACGGCAATTCCTTTCTCTTTATTAACAAATATAATGTCCTCACCCACATCGACGATTGTTTGGAACTCATGACTATATTTTGTAAACGCTCCTCCAGCAGCGAAGGTCACGTAGGTGATATCGCCTATCCCCACGCGCGTGAATACATTCATATATGCAGTCTTTACGCTCTCGTAAAACGCGAGGTGTCTCACTTCATCAATGTCGAAACTGTATAGATCTTTCATTACGAACTCTCGCCCGCGCATAAGTCCGCTCTTTGCCCGAAGTTCATTCCGAAGCTTTGTTTGAAACTGATACACATATGCGGGGAAATCTCGATAACTCGTTAAAAAACGTTTCATCATCTCAGCAATTGGTTCCTCGTGCGACCACCCAAGCCCGACTTCTGTCCCATTTTTTAGTTTTGATTTAAACCACACGTCTACCGCTTCATCATCCCATCTACCAGTTTGTTCCCACAATTCTTTGGGTTGGAGAGATGACATGATGATTTCTTGTCCGCCAATGGAGTTCATCTCATGTCGGATGATTTCTTTAATATTCTCAATCACTCGAAGACCAAGCGGTAAATATGCATACACTCCGGCCATTTCTTTATTTATAAACCCTGCCCTGATAAGTAGTTGTGCATTTTTTGCAACTTCGTCAGCAGGGGCAGTTTTGTTAGTTCTTCCAACTAGTTTCGAATATAACATTTGAATAAATAATTTCTAATTCAACAAATAGAGTCCGATGAGACAAAATACAGACGATATCATTTTTTGTCGTGCACGACCACGCTCATGGAGGAATAATACTGCAAGGATCACCGTGAGCACAACCTTAGTTTGGTTTACGAAGACCACAAGCCCTGTAGACGGGGCAATCGAGAGCCCGGCGAGATAGGCAGATGCAGAAACAACGAAAAGTATAGCTATCACAACGATATGTAGCACATAATCACGGCTAAGATGCAGGATCAACTTCTGATGTGAGATCTTTTGTATAAGCAGCATAATCAAGCCAGGGAGCAAGAATGCAAGGGCAAGGTAGGTGTAGAGGTTAATTGATTTGGTTGCAACCCGATCTACAATATTTGCGAGAGATGCAACAAACGCATTGAGGACGAGTATTCCGATAAAGGTAAGTTTAAAATTAAGTTTATCTTTATACTGCGAATACACCACCCCCGTCATAATGAGCGTCATACCTGCAAACTGGCGCAGAGTGACCGATTCACCCAGAAGCACAAATCCAAGCACGAGCACAAAGATAGTGCGTGTAGACATAACTATGGTTGCGGTTGTCGCGGGTACTCTTTGCAGCGCATAAAACCACAGCGTTGCGCTGAGGGTGAACAGCGCCGTTGACGCAATGATTATTAACGCCCCACCAACTCCCAGGTTCAAATTAAGATTATGCGTCGCAATAGCGACAACGAGGAAAAATAGTCCCGTAACAACCTGATAGAGGGCTCCGGTGATCATACTGTTGTGTGATTTTCTCATTGCCCACTTCTTCTGAGCCAATATAATCACTGAGTCGATAACAACGGTTGCGAGTAGTAAAGTAAACCAAGACATAAAAAGTAAGAGAGTGCGTTGTAACTATTAAGAAAAGTTGTAGCCGAGCGCATCAAGCACTTTCTGTACAACCTCTTCTCGATTATTGGTATAGGTATCAATCACCAGTTGGAAGTGCTTGGGATCTTGGAAATCATGATCCCCGTACAGACGTTTCCACGTTTGTTCATTCAATAACATTCGCTCACGTAAGATTTCTTTAGCCTGAGTGACTGTGACTTTATCACGATTTACTACCCTATCAATTGTTACTGCCGGGTTTGAACATACTAGGAGTACTCGTAGTGTATCTGTCATGTCGCGTGCTACCCAACCCGCGAGCCACGCTTCTATGACATAGTGTTTTTCTTTTACAAAAAGCTCCTCGGTTCTCTTCTCGATATACTTATTGTATTCGTCAGAGACTTTGTTTGCCGATGGTGATATATTGTCTCCCGATCTATTGCGGTTTAATTCACCTCCCGAAGAGAAATGCCACCCGTGCGGAGCCAAATGTTTTTCTAGATTGTGTTTGAGCGTCCCCTTTCCCGATGCGACAGCGCCAGATATGGCCACATTTTTGAATTTCAATTCAGACATAGTTACCACAAATGGATCACGTCTTTAATCGTAATGAGGATGCTGAGACCGATGAGGAAAACAAACCCTGCGACATTGAGATATTGTTCGAGCCTCTTGTTCACTCTTCGCCCCGAGATCATTTCGGGGATAAGCAACACAAGTCTGCCTCCATCGAGCGCGGGGAGTGGTAAGATATTTACCACTGCAAGTGACAAGCTTATGATTGCGGTAAGATTCAAAAGATTTACTATTGTTTTCTCCCCTGATTCTTTGAGTATTTTACCTACGACTTTCCCTATCCCTACGGGCCCTGTCACCGTCTCCGCGATAATCTCTGGTCTTTTTTCTACCACGGCATACGAAACCATGGTCCCCATCGCTTGAAAATTATAGCTGGTGATATTCCACGCATGTAACCATCCCGCTAGGTATGATTCATACCCTTTATCGTACCGAATAGTCACGAAGTCCATGAGCCCCGCACCAATCATCGCGCGCTTCTCTTTTTCATTATATAGAGGCTTGACTGTCACGACCCGCTCAACACCACTGGTGAAATCTTTAACATGTACATCGACAGGAACACCGGCATTCGCTTTGACCACCGTGATAAGGTCGCTTGGCTTTTTCATGGGAATCCATACGTTGTCTGCGGTATGAGGGCGCACCTCCAACACGATGTCTTCAGATTTTAATCCTGATTTTTCTGCTGGGGAACCGTCGATAATTTCAGATATTCCGATAGATCGCTCTGTTGTGCCAAAAGCGAATGTAGGATTCCCAATGAGCGGGAGTCGATCTGACACGAGCCCGTTATTGCCAAGCAGGAAATAATAAATTGCCACTGCCAGCAATATATTCATACTCACACCGGCCACCATGACAGCCGCTTTCCACCATACCGATACATTATCAAACGCCTTTGATGCGAGTCGGCTCTCAACCTCTCCCCCTTCTCCACCAGCTCCATCGCCATAGAGTCTCACAAAGCCACCAACAGGTAGCGCATTGACCGAATAGAGTGTGTGCTCGATATCGCGCGGAGCTTTTGGACCCTTGATCAAACGCCATTTGTTATCTACTTTTTGAATACCAAACAGGCGCGGGGGCATTCCAACGCCAAATTCTTCTACAAGGACCCCAGCTTTGCGCGCCACGATAAAATGTCCAAACTCATGAACTAATACAATAATTCCCAAGATCACAAGGATAGTCACCACCACAAAGAGGATTGAGAGAAGTAACGATAAGGTAAGCATAGAGATAGATTAGACGGTGGTAATCTCCTTTTCTTTTTTATCTTTTATTATTTGAACCTGCTCATTGGCTTTTTGGGTCTCATCATCTACGTGTTTTTCGAGGCGGAATTTATCATCTTCAGAAATTTCTTTTGACTCAAACAGATGCTTAATTTTTTTGCGCGTATCATCACGGTGTCCACGCAGGATGTGTTTACTCGCCTCTGTCATCTCATTTGCAAGTTTTACATACTTGGTGCGCTGTTCTTGGGAAAGTGAGGGCACCGTAATATAGATTTTATTTGTTTGTGTGGTCGGACTCAACCCCAGTGGAGATTTGCGGATAGCCTTCTCGATATCTTGCGTTATGGAGGGGTCAAATGGTACCACTGAGAGCTTGGTTGCGCTTTCGTTGGATATCGTGGCCAGCTCCATAAGTTTCATGTTCATAGTGCCACCGTATGC
>JAGOLU010000064.1 GCA_017993865.1 Candidatus Woesebacteria bacterium | reverse complement strand
CCTTCCTCTCCTTCTCCCCCACATACTCAAACAAGATGCGGACAAGATACGTACTGTTGGCAAGTTGTACCCGCTCTTCATGAGAGAGTTGGCCTGACCACTCAATGCAGGATATTGTGTTTACGGTGCAATGCTTTTCAATTTCAAGGTAGGCAACGTCCTCCGGACTCGTGATATTGTAGAGATCGTAGTGTTTAAATCGAGCAATACCTTCTGCCCCGTGAGTCTCATACTCGCACTCATACGTATACGTGGGCGATACGATTCCTGAGACGCCAAAATGCTCAGCAAAGTACTTGGTCCAGGTTGTCTTCCCGCTCCCCAACTCACCATCGAGAAGAATTACAATGGGTGTAACGCTGACGAAATCCTGCACCAACTCATACACTTTTCCCGCTAGCATTGCGGTCTCTTCTTCGTTTTTCACGATGTGTGTTTGGTGATGCACATAATTCTGGTCATTTGCACGCAGAACCATGGGGGTATGTCCACCCAAATGGATCACGGTAGAAGGTGGGTTATGGGGCAACTCTCCTGCATCAATCAGCGCGCCAACCAATTCTTTTTTAACCTCACTCAACTGGTGAAGAAATGCATCAGGCGAGTAACACAAACCTCCCCCTGAAACATTAGCGGAGGTTGCAGTGAGGGGCTTGCCATATACACGCAGGAGTTTAGATATCACGGGGTGGTCAATATAGCGCACACCCATAGTCCCGTCTTCGCCCTCCAACAGAGACGAGGTGGCATGTGAAGAAGGTAACACAATGGTATAGCTCCCGGGGAGTAACGAGTGCGCTTCTGGAGTTAGGTTAGATGTGTCGACATACTTTTCCATCATTTCCCACCCATCGACAAATATCGAGATGGGCTTCCCGCGTGGGCGACTCTTTAATTGAATCAACTTTTCTACTGCTTTCTCATTTGTGGCATCAACGAGCAAACCATATGTAGTGTCCGATGGGCACACGAGCACACCACCCGAAGCAAGGATTCGGATGATTTCTGTAATTGTATTGTGCACATCTTTGACAAGAAAGACTCTCATAGCAATCCAATTGTAGCACACGCTATGTGATACAATTACCCCCTATGAAAACAACCAAATCCTCAAGCAAATCAACCGGGAAGAAACCTCTTAATCCTAACGGAAAAATGAGGCAATTCAAATTTGAATTTGATATCCGCACACTGTTCATCGGTCTTATCGTGGTGGCAATAATCGGGTCTCTCTGGAGCACTGCATCGACCGAGATGAACAAAGCTGTCCCCGAGGTCTCAATCACACAAGCAATCCAGAGTATTAAACAAGGGAAGATTGGCAAGATTGAAGTCTACGATACAAAGGTTGTTCTGACATCGAAAACAAATCCTGACAAGTTGTCCACTACTACCAAGGAAGAAGGGGTTGATTTCCTGAAGACGCTCAAAGATGCCGGAGTTGACACAAACAAGGTTGATGTCACGTTTAAAAACAACTCTGCAAGTGCGAATATCATCAACATTCTTATCAACGTTGTTCCTACGCTTCTTATGATTGGGTTTTTCATCTTCATATTCCGCCAAGCACGTGGCGCGCAAGAGAGCGTGTTCAGTTTTGGCTCAAACCGTGCGAAGCGATTTAATAAGAACATGTCGAAAATCACCTTCAAAGATGTGGCAGGAGTTGACGAAGCAAAACAAGAGCTTGTGGAAGTTGTGGACTTTTTGAAGAATCCCGGTAAATATGCCAAGCTTGGCGCGAGAACTCCAAAAGGTGTTTTGCTCGTGGGACCCGCAGGTTGTGGTAAAACGCTCCTCGCAAAAGCCGTCGCAGGTGAGGCCGGTGTCCCATTCTTCTCAATCGCGGGAAGTGAATTTATGGAAATGCTTGTCGGAATTGGTGCCGCACGTGTACGAGATCTCTTCACCACCGCCAAAAAAAGCTCACCCTCTATCATTTTTATTGATGAAATTGATGCTATTGGACGGGCTCGTTCACAAGGGGTAATGCCTGCACATGATGAGCGCGAACAAACATTAAATCAAATATTGGTAGAAATGGATGGCTTTGGCACGAGTGACAATGTTATGGTCATGGCAGCCACTAATCGGGGAGATCTTTTGGACCCAGCTCTCCTTCGACCAGGGCGATTCGACCGACGTATTGTGGTCGACTACCCCGATGTAGAAGGACGTAAAGCAATCCTCGGCATACACGCAAAAGGGAAGCCCTTTGGCGAGGCCGTAAACTGGGAGAAGGTCGCTCACCGAACAGTAGGATTCTCAGGAGCAGATTTAGAAAATATGCTTAATGAAGCAGCTATCCATGCAGCCAGAAATAGCAAACAGAAAGTAGAGATGCACGATATTGAGGAAGCTGCTACCAAGGTAAAGCTTGGTCCTGAGAAAAAGAGACTCCAATCGGATCTCGACAAAAAACTCACTGCATATCACGAGGCGGGCCATGCAATTGTGTCGCACTTCATGACTCACACTGACCCAGTACATCGTATCTCGATCGTATCTCGTGGGATGGCGCTCGGATTCACACTCATACCTCCTGCAAAGGATAAATTACATGAGACCAAGACACATCTATTGGAGCGTCTTGCGGTGATGATGGGTGGACGTGCAGCGGAGCAAACGGTGTTCAATGAAGTTACGACCGGAGCAGCCAATGATTTTGATCAATCTACTCGCATTGCAAAAGCTATGGTTATGGAATATGGCATGAGCGATTTGGGGCCAGTAAATTTTGGACCAACCATGGATATAACTGAGTGGGGTAAATCGTATTACGAACAAAATGCGATTAGTCAGGAGATGCTTGGTAAAATTGACCAAGAGGTGAAAAAGATTTTGGAGCTCGCATACACACAGGCAGTCGCTTTGCTCAAAGAAAAGCGAGAGCTTTTGGACAAAGTAGCCACCCGCCTCATCGAGACTGAGAATATGGACGGAGAGGAGTTTGAGAAGATTGTGGGGAGTAAAGAAGGGGTGAATAATGGAGAGCAAAGATTGTCCGAAAGGGCTATCTGAGATATTAGTTCGAATACCTTCATGCAAGAACAGCTCAACTTCCCCGAATGGACACGCTCACAACGCCCTCTTCTTACTCAATGCGCTGAGGTGCTCTCCAAGTCCAGAAATGAGGCGACATTTATTGGCCCAGATATTGAGGGTACCATTTCACCAGCGTGCTTGGAACCAGGTCAAGGTGGTGTGGTCACTCTCAGAATTCCGGATACTTATTTCTCTACCCTACCATCAGGTCCCACCGAAGAAGAAATGCCTCTTCTTATTCTTGCATTACTTGCTGGAGGACTCTATTCAGATAGAAGCAGGATTGCTCAAGCGGGTGGAGCAACTTCTTTTGCCGGTCTCTCACAAGGGCAGATACCAAAACCTATCGGCGAAATTGTTATCCCCTCTGCAGACGGTTCTGCATGGGAAGTCCAGGTGAACATGACTAACTATAACCCTGTAAGGGCGATGCAATTCCCTGAATCTAACTTTGAATATCTACGCCTACTTATACCCGGATCCGCAGTGAGAGGACCAGAACTGTATAACGTCGCAAGCGAAATGTCTGTAGGCGCAGAATGTGAGGTGCTCGATAAAAATGGTAGCGTAACAACTGATGCTAATAGCGCATATTGCATTCGCATTGCTATAGCTCAATTTGCAGAGTATGAGGCTAATGAAAGCCCAATAAACGTCTCTTTACTTGATTCAGGAAATAGAACTGAACTCGACGAAGGTATTGGACTTAATTGGGAAAAAAATACTAATCAAAGTACGAAACTTTCTGTAGACACAAGTGAGGTGCGTATGGTAATTGGATCAACAGGAGGCTCCGTGAAGATGCCGAGGGGGTATATTGGGAGAATCGTTTCAGGGATGGAACCAGGCGAGCTAACTCATCAGCGCTCTACTTTAGTAGACTCAGAATATGAGGGAGATATACGCACAGAACACACAGTAAGAGGGGACGGCAGACCTAAGTACATCGAACTTACGATTTACAAAGTATAATCAATCGTATGAAAACTTTACTAGTAATCGATTCCCACGCGCTCATTCACCGTGCATACCATGCAATCCCTCCGCTCACCACCAAGAGCGGTATCCCAACAAATGCGCTCTACGGCTACTTTAGCCTTATCCAAAAAGCTATAACCGACATCAAGCCGACACATCTGGTAGCGTGTTTTGACACTCCTACCGAATCGTTCCGCAAGAAGATTGTCAAACATTACCAAGCGACACGGAAGCCAACGGAGGACAATCTCAAGGTACAATTCAATTTGGTCAAAGAGATTGTCGATGCGGCACATATCAAACGGTACGAAGCTGGCGGGTATGAGGCGGATGATGTTATGGGCACTATTGTCCAACAAATGGAAAATGCAAAAGAAACCGATTTGCGCACAATCATTATGAGTGGCGATAAGGATATGTTTCAGCTCGTTACCGACAACGTATACGTCCTCACTCCACAGATTGGTTTCTCAAAGTCTGTGCTCTATGGACCAAAAGAAGTCGAAGCGAAACTAGGCATACCTCCTGACAAGGTTACAGATTTTAAAGCATTGTCTGGTGATCCTTCTGATAATTATGAGGGTATTCGGAAGATTGGCCCCAAGACCGCGGTTAAGCTCATTACTGAGTTTGGGTCGGTGGAGAATATGGGCGAGCGTTTTGACGCTGAGACTATGGAGATGCTTCACAAAATGAAGGAGGTGTCGACGATTGTACGTGATGTTCCCAACATAGAGGTTCATCTCAATGAATTAGAATTTCATGGATTTGGTGGAGAAGATCTTCTCAAGTCGCTTCAAAAATATGAGCTCTATTCGCTCATATCTCGTCTATTCCCCAAGACAAAAGAAAAGGGTGAGGTAGCTGCACCAAAGGTGAAAAGGGATGAGACACCCCATCAAGAAGGTTTATTTTGATGAATGAAACTTCATCACTGGAAAATACCATTTACTGATACCTATGACTATTTCACCCGACACTCAGCAAAATATTTTGTACGCACTGTATTTTGTATTACTCCATAACTTTGTAGCGTTTGTATATATGCTGGGTCTGATCGTAACCACTATTATTGGTCTTATACAGCCATCTCGTGGGAGGATGCTCCTTATGATTGGGTTTGCACTTCTGCTTCTCTCATTTGAATATTCAAAGCATATCCAGACACCTTTACTCAACCAAACCAAACAATCGCTTATCACTGAACGGTATAGTTCGCGGGTAGAAGAAGCCATCACCTTATCCATAGCAAAAGGTGCGCCATTTGTGCTTGAAGCAGGTGGGATCATTGCT
>JAGOLU010000063.1 GCA_017993865.1 Candidatus Woesebacteria bacterium | reverse complement strand
GGGCCTGATGGAGTCTACTACAATGCAGATGACATTCTCTACAATATTGCTACATTCAAGTGCAACAACACAACCGCAGTACCACATCATCCGAATATGAACTGGAAGTGATGATGTCTGAGTTCACGATCTTTGACACACATGTCATTGCGAGCGGAATGAAATGGAGCGCGGCAATCCCATATGATGTATGAGATTGCTTCGTCTCCGCCGGCTGGCGGATCCTCGCAATGACTTATGATATATTTCTGTCAAGAAGAGTGAACTCTTACGCAATCATACATGCAGTTGACTTTCATATACTCGGTACATATAATTGCAATACGGATTTGCTGAAGGTAAGGAGAACTTCAACTCTACTGCCTCTGGCGAATTGACCTTGACTTTCCTCATAAGATTGTCTAGAATAGAGATTCGCGTTTTGGGTATAGATTCTATGCTCCAAAACGCATTTCAAAGCACATTAAAAATCAGTACTTTAGTTTAGTAATCGGGTTAGGAAGTTGTCCAGCATAGCCGCAAGGCGAAGTTGGAAATTTCCGAACAAACATTCAATCTAATTGAGAGTTTGTAAAGTCAAAAGTTCTTAAAGTTCATAAAGCTCAAACTTTATAAACGTTATAACTTTAAAAACTTTATAAACTTCTCTAGGATTAAACCTTTTTTTAAGAGTTTGATCCTGGCTCAGGATGAATGCTAGCAGTGCGCCTGAGATATGCAAGTCGAGCGTTGCCTTGAGAGAGCTTGCTCTTGAGAGGAAGCGGCGGACGGCTGAGTAACACGTAGGTACTTGCCCCTAGGTAAGGAATAGCTCATCGAAAGATGGGGTAATGCCTTATGGTTCCGCCTTTTTGGTGGATAAAGTCTTCGGACGCCAAGGGAGAGACCTGCGGCCTATCAGGTAGTTGGTGAGATAATAGCTTCACCAAGCCTATGACGGGTAGCTGGCCTCATGAGGGTGGTCAGCCAGAGGGGGACTGAGACACGGCCCCCACTCCTACGGGAGGCAGCAATCAGGAATCGTCGGCAATGGGGGAAACCCTGACCGCGCGACACTGCGTGTAGGATGAAGTTCGAAAGAGCGTAAACTACTGTGGTAGAGGAAGAAGATCTGACGTAAGTCAGGTTTGACGGTACTCTACTAGAAAGGGGCCGCTAACTGCGTGCCAGAAGCGTCGGTAATACGTGGGCCCCAAGCATTATCCGGTTTAATTGGGCGTAAAGGGTCGTGTAGGTGGATTTGTAAGTTATCTTTAAAATTCAGAGGCTCAACCTCTGGTCTGGGGGTAAGACTACATATCTAGATTTTCTTTTAGGGTAAGCGGAACTGAGTGAGGAGTAGTGAAATGCGTTGATACACTCGGGAACACCAGTGGCGAAGGCGGCTTACTGGAAGGAAAATGACACTGAGACACGAAAGCTAGGGTAGCGAAGCAGATTAGAGACCTGCGTAGTCCTAGCCCTAAACGAATGTTCGCTAGCTGCATTGGCCTGCCTTCGGGCAGAACAGTGTGGCGTAGGTAACCCGTTAAGCGAACCGCCTGGGGAGTACGGCCGCAAGGCTAAAACTCAAAGGAATTGGCGGGGAGGCACACAACCAGTGGAACATGTGGCTTAATTCGAGACAAACCGAAGAACCTCACCAGGGTTTGACATGCAACTGCACGTCCTATGAAAGTAGGATTCCTTAGAGGGTGTTGCACAGGTGCTGCATGGCTGTCGTCAGTTCGTTCCGTGAGGAGTGCCCTTAAGTGGGACAACGAACGCAACCCCCATCGTATGTTATAAGTGTCATACGAAACTGCCCAAGTCTGACTTGGGAGGAAGGAGGGGCAGATGTCAAGTCAGCATGGTCCTTATACCCTGGGCTGCACACATGTTACAATGGGAAGGACAATGGGTCTTGCAAACTCGCGAGAGTAAGCGAATCCCACAAACCTTCTCTCAGTTGGGATTGAAGTCTGCAATTCGACTTCATGAACTCGGAATTGGTAGTAATCGTGGATCAGCTACGCCACGGTGAATACGTTCTTGCCTCTTGCACACACCGCCCGTCAAGCCAACAAAGTCGGTTATATTTGAACCTCGTGATTACACGGGGGAGAGTATGGTCGGCGATGAGGGTTAAGTCGTAACAAGGTATCCGTTCTGGAAGGAGCGGATGGATCACCTCCTTTCTAAATTTTTTATAATTTTTAGAAGACCCTTCCGAAGCTTTATTGCAAAGAAGGAGATATCATCGTTGCAGAGACGAGTGATATCACCTTCCTAACCCGGTTATTGGACTAAAAGTACTGATTTTGATTAAAACATTCAACCTATTTCGTTGCTTTTGCAATAAATAATTCGTCTTCCTTTGGCCCGCTGAAGCTTTCAGCGAAAGCGGCTCAAACACCACCTCTTCTTTATCGTCAGTTTTTCCTTTTTCATATGAAAAATACATCATATTTCCGCGCCATACCTTTATATATCGCAACTGCGATTGTGTCGCTTATGGTGGTAGTCAATCCCGTCCAAGCACAAGATGTATCTGAGCCTGCAATCAAGCCAACACCTCTTCCCACAAACGAGCGTCTTGCAGCTCCAATTGAAATTGAGGAAACGAGATATTACCCGTTGAATCAAGACGAAGTATATATCTCAACTCCATTTTCAGCAGATCATCCTGGTATTGATTTTGCCTCCAAAAGTTCATTAATACATCCTAAAATTTCAAGCGTTGAAAGTGGAAAAGTAATTTTTGCTGGTGATACACGATTTGAAGAATCACCTTTTGGAAATGGGTATGGAAGACTTGTCGTCATCAAGCATGATGAAGTGATCAGTCTCTATGCTCATCTTTCACAAATCGATGTTACCGTAGGGACTCATGTGTCCCAAGGTCAGGAAACTGGAAATATGGGAAGCACAGGAAACTCGACAGGAACACATCTTCATTTTGAAATACTTACCGATGAAGAAGGGTATTTCAAGAAGCTAAATCCGATGGAATTTGTCGGAATGAAGAAAATTACACGATTCCTAGTGAGAGAAAACGGCAATAATTAATACTCCCACAACTACCCAGACAATCGCAATCGTCTGGTACAAAATATATATCGCGTTATTGTCAAGTGATCTCAATCCAAAGTCATATGGTCGATATCGTCTGTTGCTAAACTGCTGCAGCAACCAAAAAAACATCTCTCCTGCCTGACGGACTGTTATATAAATACCAATCAAAATAAGCATCCACTTCGTTGAAAAGAACCCAACAGCTATTATTAACGATACAATGGGAAGAAGTGCAAAGAGATCACCTCGCACATATATGAGAAATATTTTACCCCACCACGGAAGCTCCGTATAAAACCATGTGTTTGTGATCGTTTTTCGTGCCAACATATTATTATGAATACTTAATCTTCATGCCAGGACTGACCGCATCATCGCCCCAATCAGCAATCTCAAGAAGTGGGTCATGGTTATCACCGGAAGCTCCAGGAAAAATGACAAGTCGACCAGCATCACGACTTGATGGATTACTTACAAATTGGACTTTCTTTCTTGTTTCATGTATCGAAACATCAATCTCATCACCATAAGAATACTTCTCTTTTAAAGTAGATTCTTGGATCGTAGTTTTAATATTTCCGTAACTGTCAATAGGGCCAATATAATGATCCTGGACCCCAGGAATAAGACTGAGATGCCCTTCTTCAAGCTCCATTTCATCCTGAAGTGACTCCATGAGATGTGCTGCAACTCGAGCATATGCGTCACGCGCAGGAAAATGAGAGTCAATTTTCAATCCAGGATACGTGAAAACTTCTTCGATTGTAGAAAGAAGAAACGAAAATACATTGCCCGTATGGGGCCCCAAAACATGAATACCCGATTTGAGTCGAATAATCAAAAGCTCAGCAGGAGATTGCACATCGACAAGCACAACTGTATTGAGTGGTTGTCCATACTGATCCTCTGTTTCCACCACCTGTCGTGCCAAATACCCAGCATGTATTGTGGAAGGCGTGCTTGGGACAAACGAGATGTCGCGCTCTGTCGGCGCTCTGAGAAAGCCTTGGACAGCAGTCCTAACTTCTTGGCATGCAAGCCCGTCAGCCGCCCAATCAGCGATGGTTATGAGTTTTTTCATCTGTTACATCAATTCAACTCCTGAGTACAGGTTGAACTCTTTTGCTGCACTTTTTCCTTGCACGGTGATCTCGACAAACCGTCTATTTTGATATCCAGAACTTCCGATCGTCATACCGTGTCCACCTTCTGGCACATCTTTTAGACGATTGTAGCAAGTAAATGTGCCAAACTTTGTTTCAATCTGTTTTCCTTCTTCAAATCCAATCTCATCAGGAAGAAGTGTTGTTTTGACATTGCCGAAATTATCTACCCACCAAACTGTTTTTGGAGCATCAGGAATATCACTTAGGGTCATTTCCTCTGCCGGGACTTCTTCGCCTGCATGGACCCACTTTGCAAGAAATGGCATGTACTCAAAGCTTCTAAACTGTGTGAGGACCGTTCGCTCCTGTGCGCCTGCTTCAAATTTACCTTTTTTCACAAACGCATCAATGACAGTTGGTAGATCAGTGACATACATTTTGTCAATTAAACCAAATTTCTTCGCAAGTGATAAGGTCTCGCCTGCAACTGTTGCTATGACTGTTTTATTTGCATATTTAAAGAATCCAAAAGGAGTACCGTTTGGATATTTTTTTCCCGATCCATGACGCGGGGCTGCATTTACCATGATGATCCCTTCACCGCCGGTTGCTCCATCGAGTGTGTCGATGAGATTTCCAGCAGCTTCGATTTCATTAAAATTTCCGACACCAATCAATGAAATATTTGCTCCAGGAAAGAGAACTGATGCTCGTGTAGTTTGACGCGCTGTTTCATTTGAATCTCGACAATCAGTGATTATTGTGACAAACATATATAAATTTGAAATTAATAATATGAAGATCCGTGTGTATGAGAAGTATTCATGATACAAGAGAATATTCAATTCGTCTACTGGATATACTGTATGTAAGAGTTCACGCTTCTTGACATAGCAATTGTCATCCTGAGAGATCCGCCAGCTGGCGGAGACCGAAGGATCCATTCACAATAATTTCTGATATCTGGATTCTTCGCTCACGCTCAGAATGACATTGATCGCTTATGATATAGTTTTGTCAAAGACCCTGAGCGCTTACTACTGAATTTTGCTACTCGAATTCTATATGCTATAATTATCGAGTCAATTTTAATTGGGCTACTGGTTCAGCGGTAGACGGTCCGATGTACATCGGACAGGTGCCAGGTTTAGATAGTTACAATTCGTGTTTGGGCTACTGGTTCAGCGGTAG
>JAGOLU010000062.1 GCA_017993865.1 Candidatus Woesebacteria bacterium | reverse complement strand
CCAAAATTAGTCTGGAAAGGTGGATTCATGACGAACTTTATTTACAAGTTTTTCCCCATGGTAGAGCTGCTGCCGTTTGGACGACTTACATCCATCTTATCTACCGAAGAACTTGCGAGCTTATATCATTTCCCAAACAAAACAGTCGAGACCCCTCATATCGTTTGGCTTAAAGCAAAAACAGCACCGGTGAATTCAGAGGTGCCAACTGAGGGAGGAACGTTCATGGGCAACGCAATGTATCGAGGAGTCAAGCGCCCCGTTCATCTTTTGCTTAAAGACAGGATGCGCCATGCATATATCATCGGCCGTACCGGTTCTGGAAAATCAGAGCTTCTGGTTGAGATGATTAAACAAGATATTCAGGCTGGATATGGGGTTTGTGTTATAGATCCCCATGGAGATCTTATTGAGGACGCGCTCCGATTCATACCGCCACAACGGGCCGAAGATGTCATTCTTTTTGACCCATCAGACACCGAGAGACCGATAGGGCTCAACTTGTTGGAATCAAAAACTGAAGAGCAAAAGCATTTCATCACTGGCGCGATTATTAACCTCATGTACAAGCTCTACGACCCACAACGCACTGGCATTATCGGTCCACGATTTGAACATGCCGTGCGTAATGCAATGCTTACTATTATGTGTGAGCCAGGTGCAACATTCATAGAAATTGTCCGTGTTATGACAGATCAAAAATATGTGCAAGAACTTCTACCTAAGGTACAGGATCCTATCATCCGTCGATACTGGACAGACCAAATTGCGCAAACGTCAGACTTCCACAAATCCGAGGTTCTTGATTATATCGTTTCAAAATTCGGTCGGTTCGTCACCAATAAAATGATGCGTAATATCATTGGTCAGAGCAAATCGGCTTTTGATTTCCGCAAAGTCATGGATGATGGGAAAATATTACTTATCAATCTATCAAAAGGAAAAGTGGGTGAAGAAAATTCCACATTCCTTGGTCTACTTATTGTGCCAAAAATACTTGCTGCCGCCATGAGCCGTGTCGATACCCCCATCGAGAAACGTCGGGAGTTCTTCTTGTATGTAGATGAGTTCCAAAACTTTGCAACCCCGGATTTCGCCACTATTCTTTCTGAGGCACGTAAATATAAACTCGCTCTCACGGTCGCAAACCAATTTATTGGACAAATGGATGAAGAGGTTAAAAACGCAGTGTTCGGTAACGTGGGTACTATGATGGTGCTGCGCACGGGAGTCACCGACGCCTCATTCCTTCAAAGAGAGTTTCAGCCAGTCTTCAACGAAAATGACATTATTAATCAAGAGAGATTCCATGCATATATGAAGACTATCGTAGACAACGAGCCAGTGGCTCCATTCTCTGTTGACCTTACCAAAGATTACGCTAAACATATGGCCGAGAAAGAAGCCGGTGAAAAGGTGGCGCAGGCGATTATCCAGCTTTCTCGACTCAAATATGGTAAGCCGGTAGATATTGTTGAGGCGGAAATAACACAGCGAGCCAAACTGTAATCTTACTCAAAGTAGTGTCGCACCTCTTGAATGAATGTGTCAGGAGTGTAGTTGCTCTTCACCATATACCCACGAATGCCATACTTTAACGCTTCTGCAATTTTAGTGTCGTCAGAGAGATTGGTAAGCATCACAATGGCATTTGCTGAGGACAGCTTTTCTTCTTTCTGCAATATTTCAAGCAACTCAAGTCCCGACAGTTTGGGCATTAATATGTCGAGAAGCAAAAGATCAAAGTGGCCTTTCACCAAAACTTGATACGCTGCCTCTCCATTTTCTACCGCAGTCACGTCGTACCCCTCTTGCTCCAACAACGATTTGTATAACTCTCGCAAGGCAGATTCATCCTCAGCGAGGAGGATGTGTTTTTTGATAGTTGGTTCCATAGGCTATATTCTACTCGGTAATTGGTAAATTCACAATAAATGTCGCACCTTGGCCATATTCTGACTCTACAGATATAGATCCACCATGCAATTTCATTATTTGTTGAGAGATATAGAGGCCAAGACCAGTGCCGTTTACATTAGGCAAGTTCATATACGATTCGTCTATCTTGCCAAATTTGGTGAAGAGTTTGTCTTGATGTTCTTTGGATATGCCTGGACCGGTGTCGGCAATACGCACTTCGAAAGCTTCTGAAGTAGGTTTTTGCACCGTAAAGATCACTGTTCCATTGGCAGGAGTAAACTTGAGGGCATTTCCGAGAATATTTACCATCACTTGGTGGAACCGATTAATATCGACGTTAACTTGCTGGGATGGAATTTCTGGATTGAACTCAATGGCAATATTCTTATCCTTTGCCTTTATCGAGTATTCCTCGATGATATTTTGCAGGAATGTAATGATATTGATGCTCTCCATCGCCAGACTAATCCTACCGTTTTCTATGCGCGATATAGTTAATATGTCTTCGACCAAAAACATAAGTCTGTCTGCGGTATGCAGTGCAATCTCGACGTTTTTCGACACCTTAGGACCCAACGGCTCATCCTTTTGGTGAGTTGCTAGCCACAAGTAGTTCTTGATGATGGTAAGTGGAGTGCGGAGTTCATGTGATGCTAGAGCTACGAACTCATCTTTCATTTTATCTAACCTCACAAGCTCTGCGTTTCTTTCGTATACTGACTGAGCAATTTTCTTGAGATCTTCAATATCTACATCACCATAGTTGGTTTTTTTCTTGGGATTCATAAGACATATGAAGATTACCACACCCACTACGCAGATTTCAACACCTCAGGAAGCTCAACCATGTCAGCATTTACCATCGCCTCTTTTGCAGCCTCCTTACAGACTTCAACAGAAACCTTACCGAAGAAAGAAGAATATCCTGAAACTAGATTCGTCAACACCACCATAGGTTCCGCCCCCACAACTGGGTGGTCTGCATCTCGTATATCGAGTCCACCGACCCCCTGAGCGATCTTTAAGGCTACTGGCCCTAGCACAGCCCTTTGTGCGGTGATTATCTTGTGAGCTATTTCAGAATAGGTGTCCATACGTGAGATTTAGATATCATGGTCAAGCATAACGAGGCTTACTCCCATGAAAAAGTAAGCGGTCAGATACATCATGTCACTGATCCCACCCTCAATCCAGATACCTCTATTTTGGTTAAAAAGAAAAAGGAAATCAGCGAGATACTGGGAAGAAAGGGCAAAAAGTAAGAAAAGTATTTTGTATCGAAGCTTTCCTCCCAATGATCCTACCGAAAGGATGTATACCAGTGCCACAAGTCCGACATACAACGATTGTCCTAGGGGATATCCAAAATCAAAAAATACTTGTAGTGGCACGGTGAGGTCTATGTTATAGTCTTTCAAAAATATAGTGTAGGAAAGGGTCAAAAGTCCCACTATAACGACTGTGACGAGCACCATATTACTCGTCTTATGCATGGCTTTGTTGAGTCGTAGTGTTTGACCTAACTGCAGCAAACCAAGAATATAAAGGGGAATACTACCGAAGAAACCAATATCCCCTAGGGATGGATAAGGTATCTCTACACCACCGAATATTGCATATGCCGAATATACTACCTGCCCGAATACTTGCATCAATAGACCAATCGAAAAATAGAGTATGGCTTTTCCAAATACACTTGAGAGTCCTCCCCATCTTTTACTAGTCACGAGGCCATAAATGCCACCGACGAGCGGTAGAATCCAGTAAGTATCAGTAAACCACTCGCGAAGAGTTCCGTTTTCCTGCGAAGGGGCAAGATTATTCCATAACCCCCAAACAAAGAAGAAGACGAAGACGAAAGAAATGCTGTATAAAGCAACCCTAGAAGAAAAACGAGAAGGTAACCACCCACTATAGTCTTTCATATATTTGCTAGTATAGTACAATTATGAGTATGCTGTCAAGGCTCCCTTTATTCCCCAATTTCGAGCCCATAACGCTCGAACTTCGCGAAGACTATGAGAAGTACCTCAAAAACTTTGAGACTTTTTCTGACTTTAATTTCGTAAGTGTGTGGACGTATATGGGGCACGAATGCAAACTCAGTAATTTGAACGGGAATCTGGTATTCAAGATGATTGATTACTCCACTCACGAGCCATTCCTTTCAATACTCGGAGATATGAGGCTCACGCATTCACTAGATACACTGTTTGAGTATTTAGATGCATCGGACATGAAGGCTGAGATTAAACTTGTACCCGCGACTTCTTCGATGTCAGCACTTAACAAGACGGGCAAATACGCCTTTCATCTCGACAGGAATAATTTCGATTACATCATTGATGTAAAGAAACTTATGAACTTAGAGGGAAATCAGATGAAGACGAAGAGGCGACAGATACAGGTGTTCAAGTCATATGCGCCGAACCATATTGTCCGCCAGATGGACCTGAGAACATCAGACGATCAGGCTCAAGTAATACAGCTCGTGAAACATTGGTCAAAAAATAGCAAGAAGGAGAGCGAACATGATCATACTCAAGCAGTTCATAAGCTGCTCTCTCATGCCCATGACTTTCACACAATCGACTTAGGTGTCTTCGTGGACAATCGGTTGGTCGCCTTTACCATAAATGAGGTGATTCACAATCATATGTATATGGCTCATTTTGGGAACGCCGATAAAGCGGTGCCTGGCATATATTCTTTTATGGAACATGAGACTGCTCGTTTTATGCATGAAAAGTACGAATGTCTCTACTTTAACTTTCAACAAGATCTGGGGATTCCTAATCTCAGAAGATCAAAACTTTCTTACCGCCCACACAGGTTCCTAGAAAAAGGTATAATATCCCGCAAAACAGTTAGCGAGTCTTAATCTTAAACTCTATGTCGAGCCTGGTTTTTTTTGTCGCCCTCATCCCGCCAGCCATCTTTGCGGGAGTAAACTACATCGATAAATACCTGGTGAGTAGGTATTTTAGAGGCGGAGGAGTGGGCGCGCTCATGATATTCTCTTCTCTAATCGGCGCCTTTGTGGCAGTTATTATCGCATTATTCCAGCCTCACATTCTCAACGTTCCCTTTTCTGAGGGGTTAATACTCATTCTTAACGGAGGAATATATATGTGCGCAGTCCTCCCCTATCTCCACGCTGTTCAAGAAAATGATATATCAGTGATCGTCCCCCTATTCCAACTCACCCCAGTATTCTCGTTCTTTTTGGAGTGGGCACTATTAGGTAGCACACTGCAATATTACCAACTCGCAAGCGGAGTCGTTATTATTGGGAGTGCTATTTTTATCTCCATCGATATGGGTAGCGATCATCACTTCCATTTGAAGAAGAAGGCTTTCCTGCTCATGTCTATCTCCTCTTTGCTTTTTGCAGCAAACTCTTTGCTTTTCAAATATTTTGCAATATCGACCCCATTCTGGACAACAAGCTTTTATGAATATATAGGTTTTGCTTGTGTTGCCCTTATTTTGTTCCT
>JAGOLU010000061.1 GCA_017993865.1 Candidatus Woesebacteria bacterium | reverse complement strand
ATAAGGGATACCTATTTGAGAAAGATATTGAGCAGATTGTCTTTGATGGCTTCCTCAAAATTCTCAATCCTGATTTTGCTGCACGACATGCGACACTTCCATCGCTCACGGTCGGAGATAGTGTCAAGCTCCAACAAGCAGAAAATGAAGAAGGGTTTACTAAAGCGCCACCTCGATATAACGATGGTTCGCTCGTGCGCACACTTGAGGAGAAGGGCATTGGAAGACCATCCACCTATGCAAGCATTATCGGCAATATCCAGGACAAACACTATGTTGTTCGTGAAAAAAACCAGTTTGTGCCCACCGCCCTCGGCACTGCAGTCTCAGAATATTTGTCCGAAGCCTTCAGTAAGATTCTGGAGCTTGACTTCACCGCGAATATGGAAGCAAAACTTGATCTTGTCGAAGAGAACGAAGAAGATGTAGTCACCATGCTCGACGAATTCTACAAACCCTTCAAATCTGAGCTCGATGTGCGCAAACAGGATATGAGCGCCATAGAGGTTGAGCCTGACCTACTAGATGAAAAGTGCCCACAGTGTGATTCCCAGCTCACCTATAAATATGGTAAGTTCGGCAAATTCACTGCATGCAGTAACTACCCCGCATGTAAGTACATCAAGAAGATCATAAAGTATTTGGAAGGTCAAAACTGCCCGCAGTGCCAAGGAAGGCTTGTCTACAGATTTGCCCCAAAACAACGAAGAAGATTTTTTGGGTGCGAAAACTACCCGACATGCAAATATACACAGTTCACCCTAAAACCAAAAGAAGATGCTCCCAAACCCTCAAGTTCCGAACAGCAAACCTAAGTCACATCGCCTCACCGCTCTCGATGGCCTGCGAGGCATAAGCTCTCTTCTGGTTCTTGCACAACACATCAAGCTTGACACGCCACAACTCACAAGCAACATCTCACCCTTGCCTTTGAAGATATTAGTGCGCACATTACTTAATTCTGGAAATATCTCCGTCGGGTTCTTTTTTATCCTCTGCGGATTTCTGATGGCGTACTTGTATGAGAATCCCCCAAATTACATCCAGTTTGTTCAAAAACGATATCTTCGTATATTTTCTATACTTATTGTTGCCGTAGTAATCTCTTTTAGTGTGCTGTATCTTGGCGTGCAAAGCATCGGTCTTCTACTCGTTACGTTACTTTTGGTTCCTGTGGCGTTTCGGCTCGGATATACGGCCTTGTTTAGACTATTACGAAATCGGTTTGTGTTCTGGTTTTTTATATTTTTCATTGGGTCTCAAGCACTCGTTGCGTTTGCAAACTATTTTATTGTATTTCGCATGGGTGCTCAGGAATTCTTTCGTTTGCCACACGCTGTTTATACTTCGTTCATGTTCGCCACAAACTACACGCTCACCTTTATATTCGGCGACTATATCCCCATGATCGACGGCGGGTACTGGAGCTTAGTGTCTGAGGTCATGTTCTATTTGGCGTATCCTCTTATCGCTTGGGTCCTTATAGCTCCCCTAAAGAAGCTATCGAAATACTACTGGATCGCATGGTATGTCGCTTCGATGATTGCTGCCTATGGACTTTCTGTCCTATTCAGAAATTTACTCGCATTTGATACTGCTCACATTCATTTCGCTCATTTTTTTACGGTAGGAATGATGATTGCCCTTGCGTACAAAGAAAAGAATGCTCTGCTTTTGCGCATAATCCGTTTCTTAGAAACTCCTTTGGGGCATGTCGCAGGCATTGTTGCGTATGTTCTTCCCGTTACTTCTGCGTTTTGGCTAGGACAAATCTCAAGCCCTTACACGCCATACTTGGTGACGTTTGGGCTCGCTCCGCTTATGGGTCTTGCCGTTATTGCCACCATTGCTCAAAAAAGCTGGTTAGCGCGGCTATTTAATGCGCGCATATTCCTTTTCCTTGGTGCGATTAGCTACCCGCTCTATGTAATCCATTCTCCTATTGTAAATGTGATGTGGAAAACGATGGGTGTTGAATCAAACACCGCAATGTGGGCTCCTTACGTACTCATGACAGTGATTCTTGCCCTTTCTGCCGCATATTATCTCCATGTCGTGGTTGAGAAATTCTATTTTGTGGTAACAAAACAAATGAAACGTGAGGATACGGTCGTTCTGCGCGTACATCAAATCTCGACAAAGGCGCTCATCCTTGGCTCTATGGTTGTGTGCATTATTGCAATATTCGTTGCGTTTCAAAAAGATTTTGGCCTGTTGTCTGTAGTACAAAAACATGATCGGGCGAGTTTAGCGCTTTCCCAACCCAATACTGTCGACGTGTCTCTGTTGCAAACATCAATCTTGCGCGGAGAATTCAGAGCAAAATTAGACAATCTTGGTATTGTGACTATGAGAATCGTATATGCAGGCACTATTGATCAAGATAGAAGAACACAAGAAGCGAAGAACACAAGCTCACTCATTTTTCGCATACGTGAAAAAGGGGCAGAAACCTGGCTGCATGAATCCACTCACTCCGCCTGGAAGATGGGGTCGGACAAACCGTACCCTTTTGGATTCCCAGAGGTTGCAAACTCCCAAGAGAAATGGTATGAATTTCAATTAGAAAATAGAGGCGCCACACCGCATGATTATGTCATTGTACCCAGCGTGTATGAGCACTTCCATAGTGTCTATAAAGTAACCAAAGACATTATTCGAACCAATCCATTAGCAATTGCGCACTTACTATTGAACAAAATATCAGGAGCCTTCCTTCAGCGCGAAGCATTATTGATACTGGGTATCTATGCGTCAATGTTAGGGTTTGTTATAGTCATTCGCAAAAAAAGTAAGCCTCATTAAATACCGCCAAAATTTTGTATCAATCGTTGCTATAATGCCTCTGTAGTTTATGCACAAAACAAAATACATTTTTATCTCAGGGGGAGTAATCTCGGGCATTGGTAAGGGGATAACCTCCGCATCGATTTCGCTCATACTCCAATCATGTGGGTACACCGTCGCTCCACTCAAGTTCGAAAACTATCTCAACGTAGACTCAGGAACCATCAACCCCATCGAGCATGGCGATGTGTTTTTGTGTAACGACGGCACTGAGGCCGACATGGACGTCGGTACCTACGAGAAATTCTTGAACATGAACATGGGCAACTTGAATTATGTCACCATGGGTAAGATATACAAAACCGTGATAGATAAAGAGCGGCAATTCGCATACGAAGGTGAGGATGTCGAAGCAATCCCACACATCACCGAAGAGATTCTTCGCAGAATCTCACTGCTTGAGAACAAAACGAAGGCCGAATTTATTGTTATCGAGTTAGGGGGAACGGCGGGCGAATATCAAAACGCACTATACTACGAAGCTGCTCGACAACTTACGCTCAAAAAGCCTCAGGATGTCATCCACATTCATGTTGGCTATGTCCCCACCCCAGGTCACTTGGGAGAGCCCAAAACAAAGCCAACCCAGCTATCAGTACGCACGCTAAATACGATGGGCATACAGCCAGACATTCTGGTGGTACGCTGCGCAAAAGTGTTGGATGATAGGCGTAAAGATAGGCTTGCGCTCTTTTGCAATATGCGACCAGGAAGTGTGTTCTCGAACCCAGACGTGAAGCACGTCTACGAAATCCCTAGCATTCTCGCAAAACAACATATTCATCATCTCATTCTCGATCTGCTCCATATTAAACACAATAAACCACAACCCAATCTGTCGGCTCTCAACGCTTTGCTCAAAAAGATCAATTACATGAAAGTCTCGAAAATGAAGCCAATTGAAATTGTGGTTGTGGGCAAGTACTTTGCGACAGGAGATTATCACATCAGAGATGCATATGCTGCGCTTTTTGATGCGATAGACCATGCAAGTTGGAAACTCGGAGTACCTGTAGAAACTCGCTGGGTATCCGCGCAGCAAGTAGAAAAAGAAGGGTCAAGGGTCATCGGCAAACCTGCGGGTATCATTGTCCCCATCGGGTGGGGGAGTAGGGGAGCTGAGGGCATGATATCTGCCGCAGGATACGCCAGACAGCACAAAATCCCGTACCTTGGGCTGTGTTATGGCATGCAACTTGCGGTCATTAGCTTTGCACGCGATATTTTGAAACTACCAAAAGCCAATACTTCTGAAATCGACCCAAAAACTCCCGATCCTGTCATCCACTTTATTCCTGGTCAAGATGATATCATAGAAAACAAACGCTATGGAGGAACCATGAGGTTGGGTAAGTGTGAAGCAATAATTAAAAAAGGCAGTCTGGTGGAGAAGCTTTACAAAAAATACGATGCAGATTATAAAACCCAAAACGCCACCGTGTCTGAAAGACATCGGCACAGATATGAATTTAACGATCATTATGCCGATCAAATCGAGTCTCACGGGATGAGCCTATCTGGGCGGTCCCAGAAGGAAGGCTTGGTAGAGTTTGTCGAACTACCCACCAACGTCCACCCTTTTTATGTGGCGACACAGGGGCATCCTGAGTACAAATCACGCCCGCTCTCGCCCCACCCCGTGTTCCTTGGCTTCATTGAAGCTTGTAAAAATACGGTAAAATGATACAATAACCAGGCTCATTTGCAAAAGTCTAAGGATTTCATACTATACTGTATGGCAAACTCAATAACCTACCAAGAAACACACCTCCAAGTCGGCGATACCGTCGCGGTGGATTACCGCATCAAAGAAAACGACAACAAAGAACGCATTCAACAGTTTAAGGGTATTCTTATTGCGATTAAGGGTACTACACGAACAAGTAGAATGATCACCGTACGCAAAATGTCTAAGATGGGCATCGGTGTTGAAAGGATATTCCCCATAGAGTCACCGTTCATATCCGCGATCAAAATGGAGAAGAAATCTACGTACACCAAAGCAAAACTGTATTTCCTCGAAGATCTTTCTGATCAAAATTTGCGTAAGAAACTGTACAAGCAAAGAAAATTATCGGCCAAGAAAAATGTCGGTACTAAAGCAAAAACTACAAAAGTCTCAGCCAAAAAGTCAAAATAAAGCTACTGGCGCACTCGGCGAATCCATCGCATCTTCTTTTCTGGTGAACAAAGGGTATACAATCGTCGAGAAAAATGCCACGTCTCGGTGGGGTGAGATAGACATTATTGCTCGAAAGCCTAATGGCGCTCTTGTTTTCGTCGAAGTAAAGTGTAAGATAGGAATCAATCATGGGATGCCCTACGAATCGGTGACCTACGGCAAACTTAAACGGCTATCCAAAACGATACAGTTCTATCTGTTGAAAAATCGGATATCACAAAGTAAACTAGCCATAGAAGTAATCTCAATTGTGCTGGATAAAGATCATACGATAACTAAAATCAATCATTTCGAAAATATCGCCATAGTATAAAAACACATTAACAGACAGCCTCTCAACCTTAAACATATACCCCAAGCGCTCATGCCTGGGGTATTGTTTTTATGTGA
>JAGOLU010000060.1 GCA_017993865.1 Candidatus Woesebacteria bacterium | reverse complement strand
GTGGGGACAGCGATGCATTCTTCATAATTGGTTCCCGCGTTGGTAAGGCTTAAGATTGTCTCTGTCGTCTGACCTGGTCGAATGATGACGTTTTGCTCTACTGGGGTGGAAACATATGTCTTGGAGAAAGAACCACTTTGATAGACTCCATAGGTCGAATCAATTGTGTATGTGCCTGGCTCTAGATTCTGAGCAATGACTACCACCTGTTGATCTTTCATAAAACCACTGTATTGGTTGATATCAAACCCATGTATATTATCGCTATCCCAAAAAGTCACCAGATTCGCTGAGCAGCTCAGATCATAGATGTTATTAGCTACCGTGACAAGTAAATTCCCTTTCCCCGCAGCTGGCGGCACTACTGTCGGAACCGCAGTGGGTGTCGCTGTCGGAGCTCCGGGTGGCGGGGTGTTGGTTGCTCCTGCCGGCGGAGTTGCGGTGGGTGTAGTGCCTGGGTCATACTCAGGAAATCCTCCGCCCCACATAAAGTTTTTGTTTGCATAGATTACTGGTCCACTATCACGAAGCAAAACGGTGACCCCATCTCCTTGCGAGGTTCCCAATCTCCTCCCTGGCTTGACAACGGGCAGTTGGATGCGATCGGTAATATTTTGAGAAAGCCCAGCTCCCTGCTGAATTCCTTTTTTGCCATTGTATGCCGAGAGAATGTCACTATCGACAGCTATTCCACTTATATAAAGCCAGTATCCCCCCTTACATTGTTGTCCTGCAGGACAACCCCCAAGTACAGGATCCTGTCCCACCATGTATTCGTGAATACCAATGTGTAATGTAATTCTGTTACTTTCTGCAGCAACAACCATCGCTTCATATCCTCCACCAATATCATATCCGGTGGTAGGAACACAAACGGGCCAGCCAGCTTTGCTTGGAACTTCGATCGCGGGAGCGTCGCCTTTGTGTGGAGTGTCATTTCCTCGTGGAGCGCCAGAATATTTAAGTACGTATGCATTTCTGAACGCGGTGGGCGTGTATCTAAAGATACTACTCATAATCGAAGCGATTCTCGAATCATAGCCCTGACCATCCGCCATAAATGTGAGGTTCTCTGCTTTTGTTCCTAGGTTCCCCGCGGCGGCGAATTCAGATTCTGAATCTGTGCGACTGAAGTAATTAGTATTTAGTGTGTCATATTCCCATGGCGCATCAACATATCGCATTCTTTTGGGAGGAGCAATCGCCACATTGTTTTCGGTGAGCGCATATTGGACAGGGTCGGTATTTGGGCATGTCGGGTCGGCCATCTCTGCCGCGACTCTCCTCAGCTCTGCATTCTGGCTTTGGGCAACAGGAATATTTTTTGTACTACTCGCAAGAAGTGCAGACGCAGTGCTCTGGGCTCCGATCACCACCGACATCACGACAAGCATAACGACTAGCTGCATAATCGGTTTTGTGTGCCATCGCATATATAGTGTTACTCTAGCATATCTGCGAAAAGAATTCTATGTGAAGCAACAGAAATTTCATGCAAAAATGGTCACCGAGTCTTTGTTCCTGTTTGTGCTAGTATGACTTGCATTTTAAAAATGACGTACTATAATGCCCACATTGATATGACAACCATTAAACGTATCTCAATCAACGATCTTCCCGACCTATTAACCCTTAAAGAGGTCTCGCAGTTGCTTCGGGTCTCTACACTGACCCTAAAGCGATGGGGCAAGAGTGGAAAGCTTCCTGCCATCCGCATCAACACACGTGGTGATCGCCGTTTCAAGCGTGAAGTCGTGCTCAAGGTTCTTGAGGGAGTCTAAACACAACATCACTCTACCCACCTTACTTCTTGTCTCTCTTCTCTGTTTTTCACTTATACTAGCATTGTTATCTGATACTATATTCTATGCTCATTGTCGGTCTTGGTAACCCTGGTTCGAAATATCTCCATAATCGCCACACGGTTGGGCATATGTTTGTGAATTGGGCTGCGACGAATACCCCCCACTCGACCTGGCACACCGACTCTCATAAGTTATTTGACTATCAGAAGATTACCAGCGAAGCGGGAAGAAAGATGATTCTAGCCAAAACCCGAACGTATATGAACGATTCAGGTAAATCTGTACTCGCCATGATTCGTTATTTTGATGTAACCGATGTCAAGACTCTCGTGGTTGCCCATGACGATCTTGACCTTGCAGTTGGCGATTGGAAATTAGACTTTGCCAAGGGACCAAAACAACATAATGGAATAAATTCGATCGAGTCGAGCAATCGAACAAACCTTTTCTGGCGACTCCGCATTGGCGTAGACAACCGGACTCCAGACAGACGGATCCCTGGCGAGACGTATGTTCTTCAAGATTTTGCGGATGAAGAACACTCATCGGTCGTCGCAACGTTCCCGCTCATGTGGGAGCGGATATTGAAGAACACGTACGATACTACTGTCTGAGATTTATCATTCTGGTAATCCGCCGACTCGGCGGAGCATCCAAAATCCGTTACCATGCTGATCCTGGACAACCCCCCGCAGAGCGGGGCAAGCCAGGATGACAATGACTTTTTATGGCTGTGCGTAGACTGCAGGAGCTGCCTGTTGGGACGGTGAAATAACTTTCTGCTCAGCACTTGGAGATGTCCACAGGTGTTCGCTATATTCTTGGACCATCCTCCTGGTTGAAAATCTATTTCGGATCATCATATGCGCTTCCATCATTTTGTGTAGCCAGCCAAATCTATCGTTTTGGGTGATATACGTCGCATAGGCGGGTACGATATGCTGTTCAAGCGTTGCATACAAGCTCTCAGAAATATTTTTATCATCGAGTTCCCACCCGATACGTTTTATGTCTACCTCGGCCATCCATCCATCTGCAGTTGATAGCTGTAACACTCCATTGAGCGCAGCCTTCATGCCACTTGTCCCACATGCTTCCAAACCAACCACCGGTGTGTTTACCCATACATCGGTACCTGCGACTAGCATTTTTGCGATCGCCGGATTGTAATTTGGTACGTATACGATCTCATTGCGGAATTTCTCCGCAAGGAGCGAGAGAATGATCCGCAGCGCATCGTTACCCCAGGTATCTTTGGGATGAGGAACTCCCGCAACGATAATTTTGACAGGGACTGCCGACTGGGTAAGTATTTTCTGAAGCCGCGCGATATCGGCAAAAAGAGCAAGTGGACGCTTGTATTGAATAATTCTTCGTGCCCACCCTAAAATAAGGCTGTGCCCATCCCATTTGGTGCCAGACATATGTTGGAGATACAACAATAGGTTCTTCTTGTTCTCGTCATGAATGTCTCTGAGGTCTCTCGGGGTGAGAATGTTTGGAAACTCATTGTGTGCGTGCGATCGAAACCATGTGGGAATATGAATACCGTTTGTGATGGCTAGAGGTTTCGAACCCGGGAATATCTCTGCCAATTTACGAGTGTGGATTTGACTTACCCCGTTCATCGTTTGAGCAATCCTGATAGCTAAGTCAGTCATCGAAAATACATCGGGGTACTGACAAGCCCCAAGATCAAAGAATTCTTTCAGTGTGCATTTGCGTTTTTCAACAAAATACCTTTCAAACATGCTTTGTATGAGTTGCCGCTCGTACATATGGTTCCCCTCAGCGATAACGGTATGATTAGTGAAGACAACGGGGACATTCTCTGGGGCTTCCAGATAAAGAAAGGCAGAATGCCCTTCGTTCATATGATACACATGGGGCTCTATACCAATGCTTTTTATTAAGCGCATTCCGCCAATTCCCAACATCATCTCCTGAGCTAATCGAATGCGAATATCCTCATCGTATAAATAATACGAAATTTTCTGATCGAGGGGGTGATTCTGATGGAGCATCGTATCAAGCAGATAGACAGTTGCAGTCTTGTATTGATATATCCAGGCACGGGCATACACATCTCTACCCCCAATAGGTACACACACCGTGAGAACATTGCCTTTGTTATCTTTGAGTTGTTGTAGGTCTGCAGATTCGGGGGTATACCAATCATATTCACGCGCGAGGTATCCTTTATAGTAGTAGAGCCCTATACCTACAAACGGAATCCCCTGGTCACCCATTTCCTTCACAGTATCGCCGGCAAGTATCCCTAGTCCCCCTGCGTATGTTTTGAGTCGGGAATCTAATGAGTATTCTGCGCAAAAATATGCAATCATTGTTTCAATATACTTAAACTATTCCTAAAACACAACACATAAAATAATACTGCTAAACTACTCTTCTTCCACGATCCACCAATTAAATCGGATATCTGTTGGAGGAGTCTCGCCCAACGAAACGATGAAGTGAGATCCATCGACGACCATCGAGACGTACAGCGGTTTATTAGTCTTGGTAAGCGGAGTTACAAAGATTCTTGAATTCTCGTTTACCAGAGGAGTCGTAATGGCAACGCTCGTTTTACCTGCCTGTAGGAGCCCCAAACCTATGGTGCCTTGTTCTTTAGAGGCGGCGTATCTATCAGCACTCACTTTAACTGCTTTCAAGCTCCCATCCACATCGATAATTACTTTGCCATTCATAAAGTCAATAGGTCCTTGAGAAAGAGTTTGGAACCTGATGCCAGTCGATGCATTAATCTCATCTCCATCAATACCCGCACCTAGCTCAATGACTCCCGTGGTTAGTTTATTGAGTACCGTCAGGTCAAATGTTGTCGTTCGGTTTTGCACGGTGAGTGCAGATACTGTTGCAATGTGATCTAAGAGGGCAGAATCAGATGCGCCCAATACCCCACTCCCGCTAGCGATGGCTTCTTTCCACGAACTGAGGGTGGTGAGCGATGCGGAAAGCGACGCCACTTGAGATTTTGTAGAGACAATGTCACTTTGCATCAAACCAAACTGCCCTTGCAAGGCCACTATCGCGTCTTGGATTGACTGAATGATAGATTGAATACTGATAAAGAGCCCATTCCACGCATCAATCCTCGCTGTGTCATGCTGAGCTTGTCGAAGCATCTCTGCTTGTTGGGTGACGATATCGTTTAGGGTGTTGGGATTTGTCATTGATAATTGCTCATTAATCATTACTAGTTGCCCTTGTTGCTCCTGGATTGCTTTGGCCACGATAGGGATAAGACCAATGCTATTAAGCTGTCTATATCCGTTACTATCAATAGTTACCAGTTCAGATGCTATCTGTTCTACGTCTTGAGCTATGAATCCAAGATATTTTTTATCTCCATTCGCTTGGGAGTTCCAGTTGAACTCTACTGGCCTGAGGTTCATTACTGCGTCGAGACCCAGGTTTGTATTTACGATATTTTTCTTCAGGTTTCTGTCTGAACTGCAAGCGATAATTCCTCCATCAGAGAGTGTACAACCAGTGGAGTTACTTCCAATAAATCGGGCTATATCTGTGCCGGTGGACTTGACATCGAGGGTATAGCCGGGGTTGGTTGTTCCAATACCTATATTCCCTGCTCCATTAGATGAGATCGCGGTACTGAGAGATTGATACTGATTCTTTTGTGTATCAGCAGCGTACTTCC
>JAGOLU010000059.1 GCA_017993865.1 Candidatus Woesebacteria bacterium | reverse complement strand
GTAATGCTGTTAAATATATAATTCACCACCACATCTACTGCCAAAAGCCGTTCCCTCAAGAATCGGGTAATCGCATAATCTGGAGAGAGCAAATTTACTGAACGCAAAATCCATCCAAGGAATCCTTCAAACAATGTCAGGTGTTTCTGAGAAATAACTGGATTAAGAAGTATAAATTTCGTGTTCGACCAATTTGTTCGAACAATCCGAATAAATTCGGTCATATATCTTCCACCCATAGAGTGACCGACAAAAACCATTGGAGCAGCTTTCAAATCAAACCTGTTTCCTGTCGCATTTATTGCTACTTCAAGCGCTTCCCATGTCGCTTTTATTTGATACGCAGCATCTTCAAAGACATATACATTATCTTTTGTCTCATCAAGTGTCCCTTCACTACCCATGACGGACATAGTTACCCCTATCGCCTCTCCCGCTTCCGGAGCTACTTTATGTTGCCGTAATGTTTCGAGCATTGTTTCATGCATGGCTAATCGATTTCCGTCATATCCATGCGCAACCGTATAGCGTTGCTGTGCTGCTCCAATTTTTTTCGATAACTGATCAAAAATAGCAAGCTTCATAGGAAGCTCTGACGCATACGCGTATGTCTGGGTAGTTGCCAAAAAGTTATTCCACCCAGCGCTATCCATTGGCAAGTAAAAGGTAACGGTTGTTCTCGAGACAGGCACGGAACGAGCACGACCGTCAGGGGCATATCCAGGTGCATTCCGGAGTGGAATATTGGCATCGATGAGCACCATACCGGTTACCTCATCGTATCGATATTGCAATATATCTATATCATTTCGACTATGTGCTGCTTGCGCCACGAAATTATCTATTCGATCTCTGTTTTCCTCTGTCTGCGCTTGACCTGCACGCAACATCACCCGCCATGCCTCCCACGTAGCATTTGAAGTAACCTTTTGCGTTCTCGCATCTTGATCAGAGACAAATCGATCCACAAAATCCTGCATCTTACGCCAACGCTCTCCACCTTTTATGATCGATTGATTCGCAAGCTTTTCTAATGCCTGATATTTATCGGTATATGCATTGAGATTAACTATGCGGGTTTCTACCACAGAAGCATCATCAAATACAGGTATGCCATTCACCATACCGGACAAAAGCGCTCCTGCTGGTTCTTCAGAATCATACGTTGCCAACGCACTTGCCGCTTGTGATAATGCAAGACGAGCTTGTTCAAGCTGTTTCTTTGTTCCTCTAAATTCTCCAAAATTTTCTGCTCCAGGCATAAATCTTCGATCATCTTGCGCTACGGAAGCTAAATCCAATAGATTTTGCACTTCATCGTATCCAGTAGTATCTACCGCGATGCCAAATTCATCAGACACCTGAGTAAATTCAGCACGCAACCCTACGGTAGTACCATTTTTGCTGATGTGTGCATGGGCATATACGAGTTGTTGTAACAACTTTCGCGCATTTGCTCGAGACATCTTATACAGTGGGTGATTTCTAGGGTACGCAACTACGCTACGGCCAGTTATAATATCGACAAGCGCAGCAATCGTATTCCCCACCATGTCAGCTGTAAAATATCTATTTCCTTGGGTCACCGTCACTGCAAACGGTTCCTGCGTTTGTGTACCTTGTGGTGATAATGTCAAAAGCGGAATACTAGATTCAAAAACTCGTACACCATTTGGAAAGTTCTTTACTCTGGTTATAATTTTCACTAGCGTCTCATACGCCTTTTTCGCATCGGTCACCTCTCCATACCCAGGGTCTGTTTCACGATAGTATTGTTTAAGCTCTGTAATTTCTGCTTCTGTGGCGCCAAGGTTATGGAGTCGATCTATCCCTCGTTTGTCATAAGGATTTTCATAATCCACAATATATTTTTCATCAGCTGTTACTTGCGCTTGTGTTTTTTGTGCTGGCGCACTTCGAGTAATCCATTGAACGATCCGTACCCAAATCGACCTATTTGGCACATACTCAGATACTATTTGTTGGTTTGTACCTATCGAGGTACTACGGGCTAGTCGTTCGAAGGCTTTGTTTATCGCCTTTGTGTTTGTAACCATCCCCTCATTGTTTATGCCCACTGGAACGAGTGTTACCGTCGTTTCACTTACTACAGCCATTTCTTTAAATAACTCAGTTCCAACTGTGAAATATCCCGCCAATGCTTTTGCAATTACATTGGTAGAAATATTAATTTTCGGGTCTATAGCCAGATACATCTCATTGGCTCGACGGAAAATTTGAATGTTAGTAATTCCGAGTTTTGTAAATGCAAATCGCACAAACTTCTCAAACTGCTCTGAAATAAGTCTGTCTCCCACTTCATATCCAAATGAATTCACAAATTTCAAAATTCCCGGTAAATCAAATCGAATAATTCTAAATCCTGTAGGATTCCGCACCTGAACAGACGAAGTCCAATCTTGCGCATCTTCGTAAACTGCTACCTGAACTTTCGGCTTAGTTGCTTCCCTTGTTTGTTGCGCTTGTGGCGGATTAAACTCAGCTTCGAGCTCTGCCGCTTTGGTTCGCAACACATCATCAAAGAGAAGCACGGCTGCCAAGTGTTTGATAAATTCATTCACTCGCTGATTAATCGTATGTGAATTGGTTGTATACGGATCAAGTACTTGATCATCGGTTACTGAATCAATCGCATCATTCAAAAATGCTAGCACTGGGTGCGTCGCTTCGGCGGCTCTGATTACCGACGTTGTGTCATAATTACCAGAGTTCATCAGCGTCAGCCAATTGCCCCCACTATTTAGCTGTGCCTCTATTGGAAATGCTTCATCAGAAAATGAAACTTCTATTGGGCCGACAATTGGCCCTTCAGGAGATGGATATAGCATTTCTGTATCTGCAAGGGCTTCGACAATCAACTCTTGCACACCCTCACTTCTATTCCCAGGACGCGCGTATACCATGTATTGATCACCGTTTACCCGAACCAATTCATACCCAGGTCCAAGTGCGTTTAGCACTTGGTCTGCAAACTCGCGCAATGCGTAATCACCCAAAGCTGTATATGCATTATCCCCTAGTACTCCGTTTATACCGCGAAGATTTCGCATGTCTATACGGGCCACTACTTTGTACTGCAACGCTTCAAACATTGGGGCTGCAAGCGATCCCCACACCAACTGCACATTACTACCTATGGCGTTTAGACGAGCAATAAGCCGATCACTGACGAGTGCCTCAGGAATATTTGCAAACGTTTCTCTGGTCAATGGAACTCTAGGCTCTGTGTGCAACGGCTCAAACAATCGACGTGTCAAAAATTCTATGACATCTGGCGTACGATCAAGGATAGATAACACTGAGAGCGTCGACAATTGCAACTGATCTCGTATCACCTGATGCAGTAGATACTGCGCTGAATCTCTCAAGAGTTTTCTCTGTCCAGATTCAACTGTTTGAGGCTCTGGTGCACGATTTGCCAAATCTTGATTTGAACGTTGTATGGCTTGTAGTAGTCCTGAGGGATTAGAAATATTGTTTACTATGTATGCTGGAAGTAGTTGTCGAAGAATCACGGGTGCTGCAACTTGCTCCGCAGGACTTCGCCCTGCCATAAGTGCTTTATACGCATCTGATTGGGTTATATATAATGCCGCATAGTTTGCAAGTGACTCCGCCTCCGTCAAATTAGGCTGCAAGGCTCGAATACGTGTAAGCGTATCTGGCGTAAGGAGTGACTGCACACCTTGTTTCAATATCTGTTCAGTTTCTTTTGATATTACCGTTTCTTGCGACACCACCGTTGTTTGATCTCGTTGATTTGAATTATTTACCTCTGGAATATCTGCTGGCAATTTTCCATACCTTTCTAATCGCAATTTTTCTAAATCATCAATTTGCTGCGGCGATATATCATTTACAATCTTCTCTAGAGCATTAAGTGCTTCATTAGATGATTCGTATTCATCAGGTACCCAGGCGAAAAAATGATCCACCAAAAGCCTTGCGTCTGTAAAAATGAATGTATAAATTTCTGATCGTACATTTCGTAAATCTTCAAATGCCGCCACTTCATCTAGAGGCTGTTCGGCGATGGCATTTCCAAAATCAATGACTCCTAAATGCACTCGCCCACCCGACCGATAAACAGTCATATTTTTTAGTATTAAATCTCTATGGACAATTCCTCTTGATTGCAAAGATCTGATGATGATAATTAAATCTCTAAGCGCATCAAGTTTTTCTTTCGTCGACATTCGAAACCTCATTTGTTGTGCTAATCCTTGAGAATTTATATTTTCATTACTATCCATACCAACCCCAGGAACTATTGTCATAACAAAGTTATACCCTGCACCTTTTGGCAAGCCTGCAACATTTTCACCCACAAATTGAGGTACATTCTCTATCCCTGATAACTTCTGTACCACCTCAGCTTCTTTACGAATCTTTATCGCTTCCTCCTGTGTGCGAGCCTGCTTCACTATCACTTCTCTTCCATCAGCTAAGAAACCGCGATACGTAGCACCATTATTGCCTCCTTGGATTTGCGTATATCCAGCACGCAAAACAAATTGAGTCGAGTTTCCCAGTTGACCCGATCGTAACCCAATAAGTGCATCCCAAATATATCGAAGCCCATCAATCGGAGCATTTCTGTACGCAGTCATAAATTGCACTATTTCAGTAATAGCCGCGGGAAGCGTTGGAATATTTACCCACAATGAGGCAAATGGCCCAAATAATGATTGCGCTAATGAAACCACAGAAGATCCCGCCAGAGGAATAAATGGTAATAATGCCGGTTGAACGCCACTTGTTGTATTATTTGAAGCTATTTGATTATTCTGTTTCGCTTGATTCACTAACACTTCCACATCATTCCCCATCATTTCAATACTTCTTCCGTCACTTAATACTACCGACCAAAGTTGACCTGAGGGCTCATTAAGGAATCCTTGTATAAGTTGTAATGTTCCATTTGCAGCAATGGTTTGCCCGTTTTGCTGATAGATCACCGTAACTTGTGCGTCGTCCTCCATCTCACCAAGACCCAATATTGAGATGGAAACAATTGCGTCTTTTGTGAGCTCTGATTGCGCTTGTGTTCCTCCTGATACAACAACAGCATTTGTATTGCCATCTGCTTGACCTGCATTTGTATTTACTGATGCATGATGAGCAGCATTTGGACTATTCATCTCTGCCTCAAATGCATCAATGGACGCCTTTTGCACCTCTTGTGTGTTTATCCACTGTGCGTCTATACCTACTGTGGTCATAGGTTCAGCTCCTGGATCTAAACGAGAAACCGTTTGTCCAGTTGATAGTATCCAATCAGCTGTACCTCCAGAGAAATATGTCCAACTAAACGCAGGATCCATATTGTTTCTGAGTAAGTAGAACGCAGGAATATCTATTGGGAATACATAGATATCATCTCGACGCTCCGCTTTTCTATTGTTATTCTCTTTTTCTCCATCTTTCAGTGTGGCTATAGCCCCCTCCCAAGCACCCAATTTTGCAATTTCCAAATAATCACTTGAA
>JAGOLU010000058.1 GCA_017993865.1 Candidatus Woesebacteria bacterium | reverse complement strand
CACAGGATATAGCGTAGAAAAGAATTTGGTCCCATCAATGGGGTCAATCGCCCAATTATATTCAGCCAGCTCTGAATCTTGTCCTTCTTCAAGAATAAATCCTGCCTCAGGGAATATTTCATGGAGTTTTTCCTGTAGCATTTGCTCAGCATTGACATCAATATCAGTTTGTGGGTCTTGGACACCTTTCATCCGGATCTCGCCGATTGTGTGTTGAGATCGAGCGACATAATCGCCAACAGCTACGACAGCTTCAATTGTTGGCACAGTCAACGAACCAATATCCATACGTTTGTATATCTTTAAATGCTAAAGCGAACCCAGCTTGCCTGTTGGTGATGCAACTTCTTTACGATTCAACTTTTCCTCTATCTCACTAAATCCATCAAGAACGTCAGCTAGCTCATTTTTGATATGCAATACTTCGGGCACAGAGATACCCTCAACGCGAATAGTAAGATACGGAGAGGTGTTTGATGCGCGCACCAATCCCCACGAGGTTTTGGTAAATTGAATACGCACACCATCGATTGTTTTCCCTTCATATTTTTTGAGCAGTTTCTCACAGACCTCGTCTACAATCTTGAATTTCACTTCATCTTTACACGGGAGTTTTATCTCTGGGGTTCGCACCCGGATTGGGATAAATTTCATGTATTCTGAAAACGATTTATCTTGCTCGGACAGTATTTTAAGCACTTGTGCGATAGCATAGAACCCATCATCTGACCGTGTATAGTTTTCCACAAAATAGAAATGTCCCGAAACCTCGCCACCGAGCGCAATATCGGTATCTTTGCGAAGCATGTCTTTGATAGGAGCGTGGCCAGTGCGGTACATAAGCGGTTTCATGCCGAATTCTGGCAACATTTCTTCCATGAGCTGTGAGCATTTCACATCATACAATACCTGGTGCCCAGGTAATCGTGTGGCTACATCGCGTGCAAGCATAAGTAGAATATCGTCACCACTAATCATTTCTCCTTTTTCGTTCACAAAACCTGCTCTATCGCCGTCGGCATCAAGAGCAACGCCTACATCAGCTTTCATTTCAACAACCGCTTTCTGGAGGAACACCATATTTTGGGGCTGCTCAGGGTCAGGTACATGATTAGGAAAGTGTGCATCTGGCTCGAGGAACAATCCCTTCACCACCTTGGCGCCAATTTTTTCTAGGAAATCTACAATATACATGCCAGGTGTCCCGTTGCCGGTATCTACCACTACTTTGAGCGGTCGTTTTAGCTGTGTGTTGCCCGCAACATAATCGCGATATTTTTCGTATGCATGCTCAGTGGTTTTGAGCGTACCAGGAACATCGGCAACATAAAAGTCATCATCGGTGACCATCTGGTAGAGCTTTTGCAATTCTTCTCCATATACTGGTGTAGAGTTTAGACCCATCATCTTAAAACCGTTGTAGAAATAAATGTTGTGACTCCCTGTAATGTTAACGCCGCCATCGTAGTTGAGCTTTGCAGTAAGGTAGTAGATAAAAGGAGTGGCTGTCTTGTCTGCGGTATCAACATCGATGCCCGTGCTCAGAATTCCTTTCACAAATTCATCTCGAAGTTCGATTGCATACGGGCGGTATTCGTAGCCCACCAAAACCTTTTTACCACCCTGCCTTTTGATGAGTGTTCCAAAGCCTTTACCTATTGCTTCCGATATTGCGGGGGTGATGTTGAGACCAGGAAATTTACCATACCATTTCTCATACTCTGCGACGAGTTCCGGCTCGAATTTAAGTCCTGCTATGCCTCGGATATCGTACTCTCGGAATATAGATTGGGTTACTTTCATACGTTAATGATAATTAATGAATAACGTTGGGGAATCATTGTATCACAACAGAAAAGACGCGAGAATCTCGAGCTGATCTTTGAGGCTTAGCGGAGTATTTCTGCCCGTTTTAACATTTAAATCTGTCGAAAGGAGTCGATGATAAAATTTGAGCAGTGAGTCTGCGGACCAATGTCGCATCGAACTCTGAGCGACGCGAATAAGGTACGGACTATCTTTAGGTTTGAGTCCTGCTGAAAGTGCGAGCATGAGTTTGAAATGACGCACAATCATAGAGAATGTGAGCTCTATTGGCTGAAATTCAGTGAGAGCCTGCAGTTTTGCTAGGAATACTTCCTTATTGCCCGGAATAATCGTTGGCAAAAGCGTAAAGGTGCTTTCGGACATTTTGTAATCGTGGACAAAGGTGAACTTATCTTTATCTATACCTAGATCGTATGCGGATTTGCTTTCCCAATCTAAAAGCTCAATTGTTGGGTCTTTTGCAATGGTCCGCAATTGCTCTTTTGTCTTGCGTACGAATGACTTGCGTAGCGTAGGTATGAGATTGGAAGTTTCGTATATGGGTGCACCCGCAAAAAGGTCAATAGCATCGGAGCCTCCTGACTTGATTATCTCCATAATCTCACCCGCATCGACCGCCTTGATTTGTCGCTCGGTGGCAATAAGCTCTTGCTTTTTCTTCGTTAGTGCATCGCGTGATTGCACAGTATTATCGCCACAGAAGATAAGTAACATATGGTGACATTGTACAGGAAGCACAATTAGGGGGAAGTACCTCTTCTTGGCACTCTGCCTCTCCAAGCACGGCTTGCACCGGGTCCTGCCGCACGATCATCAGTTGATTTTTCAAACCTAACCACTTGTCCGGCCATACAAATTCCGCCAAGGCCGAGTAACGGACAGCCTGGACACGTATAGTCAAGTTTAGGCTTAAATATCTTGTCTACGCGCTTGATGCACTCGACTCGTTCTCTCTTGTCTGTCAGATGTATAGTTGCATGTGCTATGAAGGGAACCGAACGATCGAATATTGCTTTGGGCAGTAAAATATCATTTTCCCTGATCTTTGAAAACAAAGAACTTCCGTTCATACTACCCTTTTTCCTAACAATTTCAACCATTTGTACCAGTGCCTTTTTGATTTCTGGGGTGGGTACAGCCTCAGTGTTTCGTGTCATATTTGTGAAAAATCAAACAGACTAATAATTTATTGATACAAATATTTCCTTGTGTGCGACTTTGATATTTTCTGCAATCCTTCCAAATTCCCTTGGTATAGTATATCACCTCCCAAATCTCCCCCGTCTGGGCCCATATCAACGATGTATTGACAATGCTTGATGATGTCGAGATTGTGTTCGATGACAACTACGGTATTCCCCTGCCCCACAAGTTTGACCAGCGCCGTCAACAGGCGCTGCACATCGGCAAAATGCAAGCCAGTTGTAGGCTCATCAAGAATGTACAATGTGCGCCCACTGCCTCCACGAGAGAGCTCATCGGCCAGTTTAATGCGCTGAGCCTCTCCACCCGAAAATGTTGGTGCAGCCTGCCCAAGCTCGATATATCCTAAACCAACCTCCTGCAAGAATTGCAGTTTCGGGAATATTTTGTGAAAGTTCACAAAGAATTCTGCTGACTCATCTACCGTCATTTTCAAAATATCAAAAATACTCTTCCCCTTGAATCGAACCTCGAGTGTTTCGCGATTGTATCGGTGACCATTACATACATCACAGGTGATATATACATCAGAAAGGAATTGCATCTCAATTTTCACCATCCCCGCACCCTGACACTTTTCACACCTCCCGCCGCGCACGTTGAATGAGAATCTGCCCTTTTCGAACCCGCGCGCTTTGGCATCGGCGGTACCGGCAAAAATTTCTCGAATGTCATCGAAGAAGCCAATGTATGTGGCGGGGTTTGACCGTGGGGTGCGGCCAATCGGTGATTGATCTACCAAATAGACTCGATCTACATAATGAAATCCCTCAAGTTTGTCGTATGATCCGACAAACCCAGTAAAATGCCCATCGAGATGATATTTAAGTGCAGGATACAGCGTTTCAGTGATAAGTGTTGATTTGCCAGAGCCTGATACGCCGGTAACTGCAATAAGGTTGCCCAGTGGAAGCGTAAGATCTACCTTTTTTAAGTTAAACTGAGATGCGTTTTTGAGGAGAATCTCTCCTTTTGACGTCTGCATATCTTGTTTGGGCACGCTTACTGCTTGTTTCCCAGAAAGAAACGCCCCAGTGAGGGATGTTTTTGATTTGTATATTTCAGGAATAGACCCCGTGAACACAATTTCTCCGCCGTGTTTGCCCGCACCGGGCCCAAGCTCGATGAGGTGGTCAGCAGAACGAATGGTCTCTTCATCATGCTCGACAATAATGAGCGTGTTACCGATGTCTCTCAAGTGTTTGAGCGTATCAATCAGAGCGGCAACATCTTTCGGATGAAGCCCGATGGATGGCTCATCCAAAACGTACAATACTCCGGTCAACCCTGTGCCAATTTGGCTCGCTAATCTAATTCTTTGCAACTCACCTCCTGACAAGGTCTTACCCTTTCGGCTCAACGTGAGATAGCCAAGGCCTACATTCACTAAAAACTGTAGTCGTGTGACAATTTCTTTCAGTATTGGTTCTGCGATCTGCAACTCATAGGTGTTGAGGACTTTGCGAAGATCTTGTTTGAAATATTGCATGAGGTCAGCAACTGCTAGATCACAGGTTTGCGCTATATTAAAGTTATCGATGGTAATGGCCAGAATCTCTGGCTTAAGTTTATTTCCTTTACAACGTTCACAAACCTCTTCACGCATGTAGCGCGACACATCGTGCCAACTCTCTTCTCCAGATCCTGATGAGTTGTAATAGCGCCGCTCGAGTTCTGACACTATGCCAGAGAATTTTTCGTTGATCACTGTGTCTTTCCCAAACCTGTTTTGCCCATTCACTCGGTAGTTCTTGCCGGTGCCATATAGAATAACCTTGATTTGTTCCTTAGTAAGCTTCTCGATTGGTTTATCAGGGCTGATTTTTTCAACTTCGCAAACGGTTTTGATTAAACGTGTATACCAGGTTTCTGCGAAAAATAGTTTGGTAAACGGCAAGATCCCCCCTTCGTTGATTGACAATTTTGGTGCGAAGAGCAAGTCGGGATCTACCTTGTTCATGACGCCCAGCCCTCTGCACGACTCACATGCTCCCAGCGGAGAATTGAAAGAAAACAGGCGTGGCTCGACTTCCGAGAGTGAGAATCCACACTGCGCACATGAGAATTTTTCGGAATATAAATGTACGCGCAGTGTAGGCGACAGTTTCTTTCGACCGTCTTTTTTCACTTTCTCTCGCTCAGACTCTGGTATGTTGGTGTCATGATATTGTAAGATCATCAATCCCTCCGAAAGCTTAGTCGCTTGTTCAATGGCTTGCGTCAACCGAGGGCGGAGCGTATCGACGAAGAAGACTTGCTTTATCTCTTTGTGACTTGCATGGATCACGTCGATGTGCACAGAGATTGAGTGCTTGTTGGTTTTGAGTAAAGGAATATCGTCGTCTAGAGATCTGACTTCATCGTCCACGATCACTGTACGGAAGCCTTTCTCCTGCAAATTATCCAGAAGATCATGAAACTCACCTTTTTTCTGACGTACGACGGGCGACAGTATGGTAAACGCATGGGGAGCGATCTTGTCAGTTGCACACACATTTTTCATTTCTGCAAGAACTTGGTCTACAATCTGGTCGGTCGAAAGCTTCGTGATGGGAGAGC